>NZ_JAJAFY010000099.1:0-4990 GCF_025384885.1 Photorhabdus kleinii | reverse complement strand
GGTTTCCGCATTGAACCGGGGGAAATTGAAGCCCGGCTGGCAGAATACCCGTCGGTGCGTGGATCGGCGGTACTGGCACAGGGTGATGGATCGGAGAAGCGACTGGTAGCGTATGTGGTGGCAGACGCCGCGGAGGGGCTGGTGAATAGCCTGCGGGTGTACCTGAGTGCGGTTTTACCGGATTATATGGTACCGGCGGCGTTTGTCCGTCTGGACGGCTTCCCGTTGACATCGAATGGCAAGCTGGACAGACGGGCATTGCCGGCACCGGACAGAGAAGCGTTTGCCCGCCAACGTTATGAGGCGCCGCAGGGAGCAACCGAAACGGTGTTGGCGGCAATTTGGTGTGAACTGCTGGGGATTGAGCAAATCAGCCGGCATGACAATTTCTTCACGTTGGGCGGCCATTCCCTGCTGGCGGTGCGGATGATGGAACGCCTGCGTCAGTCGGGATGGGCGCTGGCGGTGCGCGACCTGTTTCAAACCCCGGTGTTATCCAGTCTGGCGCAGAGACTGGGGCAGAACCAGGCCGTGCCGGTGCCTGCCAATGTGATTACCCCCGATACAACAACGCTCACGCCGACGATGTTGCCGCTGATAGATCTGACTCAAGCTGACATTGATCGTATTGTCGGGCAAGTGCCGGGCGGGATGAGCAATATTCAGGATATTTATGCCCTGTCGCCCTTGCAGGAGGGGATTTTATTCCACCACTTACTGGCAAGCGAGGGAGATCCGTACTTGTTGACCGGTCTGATGGTTTTTGCGGACCGGGCTTTGTTGGACCGGTATTTGGCGGCCATGCAGCAGGTGGTTAATCGCCATGATATTCTGCGGACCGCCTTTGTCTGGCAGGGGCTGTCTGTGCCGGCGCAGGTGGTCTGGCGTCAGGCCACTTTATCCGTCACAGAACTGACGTTAGATTCGGCAGAAGGGCCGGTCAGTGAGCAGTTAAGTTGGCGTTTTGATCTCCGACATTATCGTCTTAACTTAAGCAATGCTCCGTTACTGCAATTTGTTATTGCCCGGGAAACGGATGGCCGTTGGTGCTTACTGGAATTGCAGCACCACCTGATTGGCGACCATACAACACAGGAAGTGATGTACCATGAAGTCCGGATGTATCTGACGGGGCAGGAGGAAACGTTGCCGACATCGGTGCCGTTCCGCAATCTGGTTGCACAGACCCGATTGGGGGTAAGCCAGGAAGCGCACACCCGTTTCTTTACGGAAATGTTGGCGGATGTGGTGGAGCCAACATTACCGTTCGGCTTGGCGGAGGTCCATCGTGACGGCTCGCAGGTGACAGAATACCACCGGATGTTATCCGCTGAGCTGAATAGCCGTTTGCGCCGTCAGGCCCGGCAGTTAGGAGTCAGTCTGGCGGCGTTATGCCATCTGGCCTGGGCGCAGGTGTTGTCCCGGACCAGTAGTCAGGAAAACGTGGTGTTCGGTACCGTATTGTTCGGACGTATGGCGGCGGGAGCCGGGGCGGACAGCGGGCTGGGGTTGTTTATTAATACCTTACCGCTGCGGTTAGATATGGATGATACGCTGGTACGGGAAAGTGTACAGCAGACCCATACCCGGCTGGCCGGATTATTGGCGCATGAGCATGCGTCACTGGCGCTGGCCCAGCAATGCAGTGGCATTGACAACGCGATCCCCCTTTTCAGTGCCCTGCTGAACTACCGGCATAATGATGTGTCGGCCATATCCCGTGAACTGATAAGCGGGGTTGAGTTTGTTGGCGGGCAGGAGCGGACTAACTACCCCTTTGCGCTGTCTGTGGAGGATTTTGGTGGATCGCTGGGGCTGACGGCGCAGACGGTTCAGCCATTTATGCCAGAGCAGATATGCGGATATATGCAGCAGGCACTGGAGAGTCTGGCGGAAGCGCTGGAGCACACCCCGGATATGCCGGTACGAGCATTGGAAATCTTGCCGGAAGCGGAACGCACGCTGTTATTAAAAACCCGGAACGTAACGGAAGCGCCGTATTCTGAGACGTTGTGTCTCCATCAATTATTTGAACAGCAGGCAGAGAAAACCCCAGACGCGACCGCCTTGGTGTACGCAGACCAGACCCTCAGCTATGCCGAACTCAATGCCCGTGCCAACCGACTGGCCCACCAATTGATTGCCCTGAAGGTAGCGCCAGATCAGTTAGTGGCGATTTGTGTATCACGCTCACCGGCCATGGTGGTGGGAATGTTGGCCATATTGAAAGCCGGCGGGGCTTATGTGCCGTTGGATCCGACTTATCCCGGTGAGCGTCTAGCATATACTCTCACCGATACCGCCCCGGCTATTGTGCTGATGGATAATATCGGACGGGCAGCCTTAGGGGAGGAGGAATTAACAGGACGGACAGTGCTTGACCCAAATACGCTGTTTGACTGGCCGGACAGCAATCCGCAGATAGCCACATTGACATCACGGCATCTGGCCTATGTGATTTACACTTCCGGCTCGACCGGTACGCCGAAAGGGGTGATGGTCGAACATCGTGGCTTATGCAGTGTGATTAGTACTCAACAAGAGAGACTGGCTATCACGCCGGATAGCCGAATGTTGCAGTTTGCTTCAAACAGTTTCGATGCCTGCATTTGGGAATGCTGTCTGACGTTATTGGCTGGTGCCACGCTCTATTTGCCCCAGTCTGCCGATATTCTGCCTGGCGCAGCACTTGCCCGTTATCTTGCTGATAACGGGATTAGCCATATTCTTTTTTTACCCCCCAGTGTGCTGATGGTAATGAATGAACTTCCTGACACAGTAAAAATCTTGCTGGTAGCCGGAGAAGCGTGTTCAGCCACGCTGGTTAAACGCTGGGCTGAGGGCAGACAGATGTTCAATGCCTATGGCCCAACAGAAACCACGATTTGTGCGACTCTCTATGCTTGCAATAGCCGGGATGAAAATGCGCCACCGATTGGTCAACCTGTTGCCAATACCCGGATTTATCTCCTCGATGCTTACGGCCAGCCGGTTCCACTCGGTGTGACGGGAGAGATCTATATTGGTGGTGTGGGTGTAGCACGAGGTTATCTGAACCGGCCTGAACTGACGGCAGAATGTTTCTTGCCTGACCCATTCAGTGACAAACCCCATGCACGGATGTACCGCACTGGGGATTTGGCGCGTTACCGGCCGGACGGCAACCTGGAATTTCTGGGCCGCAATGACCAGCAGGTGAAAATTCGTGGCTTCCGTATTGAACCGGGAGAGATTGAAAGCTGGCTGGTAGAACACCCGGCAGTACGTGAATCGGTGGTACTAGCGCTAGAGGAAGGGCAGGATAAGCGACTGGTTGCTTATGTGGTAGCAGGCGCGGAGGAGGGGCTGGTGAGTAGCCTGCGGGAACATCTGAGTGCCCGGTTACCGGATTATATGGTGCCGGCGGCGTTTGTGCGTCTGGACAGCTTCCCGCTGTCACCGAATGGCAAACTGGACCGCAAGGCACTGCCGGCACCGGATAGCGAAGCATTTGCCCGTCAACATTATGAGGCGCCGCAGGGGGAAACCGAAATGGCATTGGCGGCCATTTGGTGTGAGTTGCTGGGGATTGAGCAAATCAGCCGACACGATAATTTCTTCACGCTGGGCGGGCATTCCTTGCTGGCGGTGCGGATGATTGAATATTTGCGCCATCTGGGGCTTAAACTGGCGGTGCGTGACCTGTTTCAGACGCCAGTGTTATCCGATCTGGTTCAGACGTTGGGACAGCACCAGGCTGTGTCGATACCCGCCAATGTGATTACCCCCGATACGACGGTTCTCACCCCAGCAATGTTGCCTCTGATAGAGCTGACTCAGGCTGATATTGACTGTATCGCCGGGCAAGTACCGGGTGGGCTGGTCAATATTCAGGACATTTATGCCCTGTCGCCCTTGCAGGAGGGAATTTTATTCCACCACTTACTGGCAAGCGAGGGAGATCCGTACCTGTTGACCGATCAGATGATTTTTGCAGACCGGGCTTTGTTGGACCGGTATTTGGCGGCCATGCAGCAGGTGATTAATCGCCATGATATTCTGCGGACTGCCTTTGTCTGGCAGGAGCTGTCTGTGCCGGCGCAGGTGGTCTGGCGTCAGGCCACTTTATCCGTCACTGAACTGACATTAGATCCGGCGAAAGGGCCGGTCAGTGGACAGTTAAGCCGACGTTTTGATCCCCGCTATTTTCGTCTTAACTTAAGCAATGCCCCGTTACTGCAATTTGTTATTGCCCGGGAAACGGATGGCCGTTGGGCAGTAGTGCAATTACTGCATCACCTGATTGGCGACCATACCACGCTGGAAGTGCTGCATCGTGAAGTCCGGGCGTATCTGACGGGGCAGACGGAAACGCTGCCGGCACCAGTACCGTTCCGCAATCTGGTTGCCCAGGCCCGGTTGGGGGTAAGCCAGGAAGCGCACACCCGTTTCTTCACGGAAATGCTGGCGGATGTGGTGGAACCGACACTGCCGTTCGGCTTGGCGGAGGTCCATCGTGACGGCTCACAGGTGACGGAATACCACCGGATGTTATCCGCTGAGCTGAATAACCGTTTGCGCCGTCAGGCGCAGCAGTTAGGGGTTAGTCTGGCGGCGTTGTGCCATCTGGGGCAGTGTACAACAGGCCCATACCCGGCTGGCCGGATTATTGGCGCATGAGCATGCGTCACTGGCGCTGGCTCAACGATGCAGCGGCATTAACAACGAGACCCCGCTTTTCAGTGCCCTGCTGAACTACCGGCATAATGATGTGTCGGCCATCTCCGGTGAACTGATAAGCGGGATTGAAGTTGTTGGCGGGCAGGAGCGGACTAACTACCCCTTTGTACTGTCGGTTGAGGATTTTGGTGGTTCGCTGGGGCTGACAGCACAGACGGTTCAGCCGTTTGCGCCGGAGCGGGTATGCGATTATATGCAGCAGGCACTGGAGAGTCTGGCGGAAGCGCTGGAGCACACCCCGGACAGGCCGGTACGGACATTGGACATCCTG
>NZ_JAJAFY010000098.1:0-5052 GCF_025384885.1 Photorhabdus kleinii | reverse complement strand
ATGGATTTCAAGATGCATCGCGACGGCAAGGGAGTGAATCCCTGGGAGCATAGATAACTATGTGACCGGGGTGAGCGAGTGCAGCCAACAAAGAGGCAACTTGAAAGATGACGGGTATAGTTATTATTCCTTCTATATATTCCTACAATTCTCCCTACTTAACGTTCCATACTAAATCTTTACCCTAACACCTAATTTACCGTGTTCAAGAATATCACAATCTCATCAATGCACTTGAGTCTCCAATTCTGAAAATATAGGTAGATATAAGTGCTGACAATGAAGTATCTATAAAGGAATGATCTCCCATACCAATTTATAGCAACTCATACATGGGGCTACATTAATGAAAAAGTAATTTAATACTCAAAAAATCCCCTTTTATGTGGTTTACTGCGATCCTGTGCATATACAAAAATATAACCCCATTTCTCAGGGCTATATTTTTTTAATTGATTCTGATCTGTCAAAGAGATTTATTGTTTACTATAAGCCAAGTTTTGAGTGAGAACCAAGACGGACAAGGCGCAATGTTCTTGCATCGTTTTTTTAATGAACCAATATCAAGTCAAACTTAACATGGCAACCGCGAAAATCCTTCCAATCCCCAGTAAAGAACATGATCGCAATATTTCGGTTCCAACAAACTATCAAAAGCTAACACCAACAGTTTCAATGGGTTACAGAGTTAAGCCATCCTTGGCTTAGAGCTACCATTGGTTAGGCAAGCTGAGAAATTTCTCCCTATGGATAATTAAATAGCCTGCTCTCTGAGCAAGCTCCATAAATGTATCAAAGGTTAAGACCTTCTCATCAGAATGTAATATCTTTTGACTGGCTACGGTTCCATTTTCTACTGTCATTAAGATTCGTCCATTAAATGATAAACCAGAAATCATCGAACTGTGATCACTTCCCGCCTTACGAATTGCCGGTAATACTTCACCAGTTACCCACTTGCGGAACTGATGAGGAACAGATCCTTGCTTAATTGCATCACGACGACGAAGTACTAAGGTATACATTCCTGATTCGCTAACAACATTAATATCATCCTGATGCCCTATATTAAACACAGACCACTCATCATCATCTAATCTTTCAATAGATTGCGTGATATTTTGAATTTCCAGAGCAGAGCAAACATCGTGAGCAACAAACCACGGCTCACCATCTTTATTGATCACGCGGATTTCATGAGACCCGAATTTGAATATAGTGAAATTACTCTCAGAATTAATTTTAGCTAATGTGCTCATGTAGTCACCTCGCTAGAGTCTTGATATTTTCAGTCACAAGAATTTGCTCACAAATGCTCTTTGAACCATTACCTTTGACAACAACTATAATTTTACGTTCAAGTAAACCTCGCTGAAGTTTACCTTGATAACCAATCCAATTCTTTATTACCCGATGGACGATAGAGCCACTTCTTAGCTATTGTTCAGCAAAATACCTGCGTTAATTACTTCCAAATTATTTAGCAGCTTCAATTCGTTGGGTTTCAAGCATTATCGGTGTATGGTGATGTCCAGTAACCGCGTACATAATGGTTCCGGTTACGCGCACACGGTGTCCGATAAGGCTTCGATACACGGTATAAAACTCACCCTTAACCACCAGTTGCATAAGACTACGATCCCCAAATTCTGGTGCCCCTGTAGCGCATTTTATTGCCTTATCCGGTTGCAATACCCAATAAGTCTCAGGGCTATCCCCGTTTTCCACGCTTTCGTAATTTGGTGGGCCGGGATAGGTAATCCTTAACAATGTGCCATCAAGCGTAATTTTTTGCCTTTCTTTATAGCAGTTCTCTGTTGCTTTATCTGCGGCAATCTTTCTGTACATTTCAGATGACCGATGATACCAGTCTTGAAGACATTCAACTGCCACGCATTTTTCGCGAAGTTCCCAATTCTGTTTTACCAGAGCTTTAAAATCCGCATTGTTGTCTGTAGCCAGTTTGGCCTGAAGGTAATTAATATATAGGTTGTCATCAGCTTGGGATAATGCCGGGGTCGAGCAGATTAATTTTTCAGCCTTACTGGTGGCTTTTGCGCAATCAAAGCTCGCACCGAATGATAGGAATGACACACCATACAGTATTAATGCCAAAAAACCTATTAGTGTTCTCATACACTACTCCTATTGGTGATTTTTCAGCATTATTCTAAATACATTAAAGTTAAAATTACAACCTGAATTTTTTCTAATTTGCAATTCCCTCATCAGGAGACTAATTATGTTTTCAACTCTTGATTTCCTCGAAGTCATCAGGGAATATTCAGCCCGATGCTACACAACTGTGAATAATCTGAGCACATCTATTTAGCCCCGCGCTGCGGAATTGGATAAGTTCTTCAAACATCGCTAATTCGATATTGAGATTAAAAAATCCGAGTCCTGTTAAATACAGAACTCAGACTTTAATAGCAGCTTGACTTAAAACATCCCGTTTTTAGTATCAATTAGAGATAAGAAGTGTTTACTTTTGCACTGTTCAATATCCTGTTGCAAACCAAAACGAAAAGATTTTTATCGAGTAAGTTCAATAATCAAACTCTGTTACAAGCAATTATCTTGCAACAATATTATGTGCTAATTTCAAGTCAGATTTATTACTCAATGTTAACAAAACCATTATAAGAATAATCTGTTTATTCAGGTCAATGTCATTATTTTGGTTGTTCCGGCCATTCAATATCGGTAGCCTGTGAAGTATCAATCCTGTTCAACATTACTCTATACTTTTTCCATACCAACAGAGCCGCTTCCTCTTCTTTAGTCGCAATTCCTAAATCAACAGCATCTTGTAATGGTGCTATCTGCTGGCTAGCTTCCACAATAAATTGTTGTTTTTTACTTTCAATATATTGCTGCAATTCCTCTTTTGTTGGTGGAGGAATATCGGCCCATTCCGGTAAACCATTTTGACCTGCTATACGATATTTTCCTTCTGGTACATTATTCGCAGCGTATTCTTGATAAATATCAATACTAACTTCCATAATATCATCAGGCAATGAACCAGAAGCAATATAATTTTGTTTCAATTCTATGGGATAAAATGCGTTTGTTTTAGCACTGTAATAATACATTTTTTCTTCTCCTTAATGACCAATAGAAAAAAAGTAAACACCACTTACATCATTATCATGGTAATTTGATGAAACAGAAACATGTATCTGAGACCTATTTAATGGCTTTCCATAAGCAGAAGTATCAATATTTTTGTTTGGTGCTGAAGAAATAGCTGTTACATGAAGCGATAATAACTCATTTGGAAATGAAATAGGCAAATTTACAATTTTTCCCTGATTATCACCAATAGGTGCATTGCCCCATTGATAAATCATTCCAGTATCACCACACCTCCACCATCCATTTACTGATAGTAGCGCTTTATTACTGTCATCTTCCGTTAAAATCCTTTTTTTACCTTTAAACTTACCATCTTTGTCAAATGCATACGTATGTATTCCAAACCCGTTTTGACCTCCAGATGTACTACCGTATTCAAACGAAATTCCTCTTGAGTGTTGAACCCCCGCACTGGGGTGAGCTACATGAATTGCCAAACCACCCAAGTCTGCCCAACCATTTGGACGCAAGAAACCCGACAATGATAAATCCCGCAGGGATTGGTCGTCATATAAATCTGCTGTTTTAGATAAGATACAACCAGATGTTTTTGTATTTATATTTAACCGAATAAATCGATTATCAGATTCTATTTTAATTTTTTGTTGTAACACTGCATTTAATTTTGCGGTGATTTTAGATACATCACCATCATCCAAAACCCCACTGTCAGATTCTGTCGCAATAAAATCAGCTACAGCAGATGATATGGTTGATGTTTGACGCAAGATCTTATTTAATACGTGATGAGGAATATATTGATCATCAGGAAACCCAATCAACAAATCTGGATATGCTTCATAGCCTTGTTGACTTAACACATTGGCACGATTACTAATAGCAAAAGCTTTGAATTCATTTTTTGCACTCATATACAACTCCTTAAATAACACTATTTAAATAACTTTCCAAAATGGTGCTACACCTTATCTACTAACAACCCTATGTATAACAATGGATTGAAGAAAATCACGTGTAGCGAAATTATGAAACCTTATTTAATAATAAACATATTGAACTATCGTAAAATGATTTCTCACAGTTCACGTCAATAATAGTCTAGCTCATAAAAACAATAATGAAATATTTTTATAACTAAAAGGATTAACTATTTTCGTATAATTGGCAACAACAAAAAACCCAAAGCATTATAATCAAAGCATCCCAAAACTCATTATATTCAACGCCAAAATTACTCTTTTCCATTTCTTTAATTTCACCTTCGATTCATTTTGCTTTAAGGCACAAATATAACCTTCCAGTATTTTAATTATGACACCAATAGAATAGAATGAGTAAAAGACCTCCTCCCCAGGAGATTCATTACGTTAAACGTTACAGTGAACAGGATTGTCTGGTAGAAATACCCGTTTCAGCAGCAACGTGAAAGCAATGTCCGGGATTGGGAAATACCTGGCAGGCACGTATGATCAACCGGAAAACCCTGCAAGGAAAATTAAAAGGTTTCCTGACTGCTATGAAAAATCCCGTTCGTTATCCTTTTGAAAAACTGTTAAAAATCTACCGGGAGCATTGGAAGATAGAAGAAAGACTTTGGCGAGTTGAAAAGGTAGCAATTCAGAAGCAAAGTCACATTAAGAAGTCGTTTCCCATCGGGTATCCGACAGGAATTATGGAGGATATTAGTTGCGTATAATTTGATAAGGAAGGAAATGTCAGCAATAGCCCAAGAAGCGGAAGTATTACCCACAAGGATAAGCTTTATTGCCACGTTAAACCTGATTGAGTCACAAGTTCGTTATTGTGAATTAAATGCGATAGGGACATTGCCATCCAAATTGAAAAAGATGAGAAAGAATATAAAGATATTTATCCTACCAAAAGAGAAAAAGCACCGAAATTACGAGCGTTCAGTGCTTTATATACCAGAAAAATATCCAGCCCGTTATA
>NZ_JAJAFY010000097.1:0-5063 GCF_025384885.1 Photorhabdus kleinii | reverse complement strand
TCCAGCATTTGCGTCGCCATTGAGTGGCGGAACAGGTGACAGGCCCCGGCTTTGTCCAGTTGCGCTTTTTGGCGAATGCTGGCGCCCGTCAGGTGGGTGAGCCGGTCGCGTGACATCTGCCGGCCATTGAGGGTGATAAACAGGTGGCCGCAGTCATAACGGCGCGCCAGTCGGGGCCGCACGCTGTCAAGGTAGCGTTGTAACCAGCGCAGGGCCTGTTCACCGATGGGCACCACCCGGTCTTTACGGCCTTTACCCTGTCTCACCAGCAGTACGCCGCGCCCGAAGTCGATGTCGCTTAACCGCAGATTGGAGAGTTCCATCCGTCGTATCCCGCTGCTCCACAGCACTTCGAGGATGGCCCGGTTTCTTAAGCCTGTGGGCCTGTTGATATCAATGGCCTGTAATACCGTCTGTGTTTCGTCCTCGCTCAGGACCTGCGCGGGTAAGCGTTTGTCTCTGCGGGGCAACACCAGTCCTTCGGCCGGGTTGTACAGGATGTACTGGCGTTGTCGCAGCCAGCGGAACCAGACCCGGAGGTCGCTCAGCCGTTTTGACTGGGTGCTTACGGCCAGCGTGTGGCCGTCGGCTTTACGATAGGTTTTCAGCCAGGACTGATAACTTTCCAGTAACGGCGGGCTGACTTGCGGGGCGGACATCACTCCCCGGGCTTCGCACCAGTTAACGAACGGCAGCAGGCGTTCCTGATAGCCGGTCAGCGTCCAGGTGCTGTAGTTTCTGGCGTTCAGGGAGTCCAGATACGCGTCGAGGTGCTGGCGTAATGAGGTGAGATGAGCGGAGTGTGTGGGAAAGATTATCTGAGTCATGACGGGGGTTCCTGTAAGATACATTGATTGTTGTTATGGGGGTAATCCGTGACTGTGTTACGATGCGGTTTTTCTTTATTGTTGCCGGAACAGTGTTTTTCGGCCTGCCCCGACCGCTTTAGCGACGATGCCTTATGTGGCCTGTATTTGGGGTGGTTTATGCTGCCCGACCGGTCCCCGACCTGCATCCGACTGGCGGGCGACCGTTGAAGTGATAACCCCGACCGGACGGAATCGTATTCCTGCTTTCAGGGCGCTATCAGACCGCACAGGTGCGCCGTGTCGTTATCTTCACCGTCGAACAGCAGTTCATAGACGTATGTCAGTCCGCGCCGGTGCAACAGCAGGTATTCCATTTCGACCAGCCGGGAGAGATGGATTTTCAGCTGGGTATCGCCCCACTGTATGGCGTCACGCAACAGTTTGCGGGTAAACAGCCACTCATGGCGCGGCTGCCCGCTGGCTTTTACCCATTCTTGTATCAGCAATAACAGTTTGCGGGTCTGGGGCGGCATCTCGTCCAGCGTGCGGCCTAATATCTCGTGGGCCAGCCGGTTGGCTAAGCGGATGTCTTCTCTGGTCACCTCGATATAGTCCAGCCGTTTTCCCCGGTGTTCGACGGTTTTCACTGCACGCTGGTATTGATGCAGCAGGGCGATACTTTGTATCAGGGTGAGATATTTCATGTGGTCGCGCCGGGTGCGGGTTTTATCGCTCATGAACGTTAATTGACTGGCGAACGGATTCACCACATTGAGCGGGCGTAATAGCCGCTGGGCGTTCTGGTGCAGTTCGGTGATATAGGCTTTTTCATTTTCCGCCAGTAAACCTTCGAGGGTTTGCTTATGGCGCTGCAACGCGTGGATAGCTTCGGTCTGTTCCCGTGATTCGTTCACCGTCAGCACCAGACAGCGGTTTAGCAGCTCTTCATCGACATCAATCGCGGTGGTGGTGAGCATCAGCATTACCGGGCCTTTTACCGTGTACTGTTTAGTGACCAGATTGCCGCTGGCGTCATCTTTACCGGTACTGGCAATGGTCAGTTCGCCGTCGCTTTGTAACAGTTTGAGCGCATAGGCGGCCTGCCGCACGCCTTCTTCTTCGGCTATCGCCAGTATCTTGTGCTGGAGATTGGTTTCGCCCAGATAGAACAGGCTCTGGCCGGTCATGGCGCTGTATTGCAGCCGTTCTTCTGCCGGTATCAGATTGAGAACGGCATCCATTAAACTGCTTTTACCCGCTGCCGAACTGCTCTGTATCAGCACGGCCAGCGGACGGTCCAGTTTGCGGCTGACGGCGGCTAAGTAACCGGCCAGCAGGTTGGTGCTTTCCCCCACGACGCCACAGGCGGCTAAGTCAGCGGTGATGCGCTCGCTCAGTTGGGGGTCTTGCAGCAGTGCTAACGCGGCTTCCCGTTGGGCTTCGGTGAGTTCAGGGATAGATTGGGCAGCCGTCTGTTCACGGATACCGGCCTGTTGACACTGTTCCAGCACCAGTAACACCTGTCCCAGTGAACGCCGTAAGTCAGCTTCGGCCCGTCCCAGTTCGGTGGCGGCCAGTCGCGCATACCCGCCCCGGCTGCGGGCGTTCATCATGTCCACGCTGTCGGCGAACATGACGCCGCTGTCGGTATCAATCACCTGCGCATTGACTTTCATGACGGCGGCGCCGGGTCGGACCTGAGCCAGCCCGCGAACACACCAGCGCTGCGGACCCAGTGAGATGAGGATTTCGCCGTTTGGCCCCGTCTCCCACACCACCCCTGGCAGAGATATCGGTCTTGTCGCCCCCTCAGCGGCTAAAGCGGAAGGAATGTCTGTTGCCGGTGACGGCGGTGCTGCCGATGTGGCTTGTTCTTCGGTGTCGGTTTCCTGCGTCAGGTCGTACATGGGTACCGCGCCATCCAGCAATAACCCGAATGCGGGTTCCGGTTCTGCGACCTGACACAGATAGCCGTTGGCATCCATGCCTTTGGGGAACACCACCCGGAACACGGCGAGGCCGGCGGCAATCAGGTCGGCAGCCAGTTTCATCGCGGCTTCATTGCCGGTGTTGTCATTATCGAAGGCAATCAGCACTTGTTTAACCTGATGTTGTTTCAGTGCCTGCCAGTGGTCGGGGGTAAAGCCATTGACGCCGTAAGCGGCGGTGACGTTACGGTATCCCGCCACCCAGAACGACATAGCATCTATCAGCGATTCACAGAGGATAAGCGATTTGGACGCTGTCATGGCGGCTGCATTCCACACGCCGCGGTGTTCGCCGGGCAGGTATAAATGTTTCGGGGTGCCCGCTCGCAGGCGCTGGATGATTTTGCGGCCGTAGATTTCCTGCACCTGTCCGTGGCTGTCGAGTACCGGCACCACGAGCGAGCCGCTGAAGTGTTCATGCCCTGATTCCCGCAGCAGGCCCACGGCTTGTAACCGGGCGCGGATAGCGGCGCCGGCTTTGAGTTGTTTCTCCGGCAGCCGGTAGGCCAGGGTTCGGTTGGCAAAGCCGAGCTGAAAACCGGCGACTAATTCGGGATGATGTAACCGGCGTTTTTCCAGATAGGCGACGGCTTCGGGGGCGTTGAGTAACGTATGATGGTAAAACTCGACGACCCGGCTGAGCAGCGCCTGCCGTCCGGCTTCGTCTTCGGCCAGCACGGCGGGTTCATTTGGCTGAACCAGCGGCGCCACGGCAGGATTATTTCCCAGTGTTCCGCGCAGGTGTTCTGCGGCCCGCCGCAGGCTCAGGCGTTCGGTTTTCATGACCCAGTCGAGGACGGAACCGCCGGTATTGCAGCCGAAACAGTGATAGAGGTTCTTTTCTGAACTTAGCACCATTGACGGGGTTTTTTCCTCATGGAACGGGCACAGCAGCACGTAATCTTTGCCGCGTTTAATCAGCTTGTGTCCCTGTTGTTCCGCTACGGTCACTAAGGAGACGGCGGTTTTCAGGTGCTGTAATTCGGCTTCCGGGATGCGTGCCATAAAAATGTTCCTTTTAAATCCTTGTCAATGCTCTATATAGACACTATTATATGTCCTATAAAGGTCATTTAGTCAAGTCTATTCAGAACAGGGGGAGATAATGGAAGCCATCGCGACTGATAAAGGAACATTCTGGATGAGCTTTTCTGCCCGTTTTCTGCAACTGCGTAAGCAACAAGGACTGACTCAGCCACAGATGGCTGACAAGGTGGGGATACATCTGACACAAGTTCGCCGCTATGAATCTGGTGAGGCTCAACCTTCTTTAGACATTCTTAAGCGTATTGCTGTTACGTTTAATGTTTCGGCTGACTGGCTGATATTTGAGGAGGGCGAACGGGAGCCGCAGGACGAACTTAAGCTAAAGTTTGAGGCGGTTAAACAGATGGACGAGGAGGAGCAACGCTCTGTGACCTCGGTTCTGGATGCTATGATTTTAAAACATCAGGCAAAGCGGTTATTGGGCTGACCTGATTTAACGCGGCTGTACCGTGGTTGCAACACGATAAAGCCGCTCACCACAAGCAACTAAACAGGAGTTGATTATGGCTAAGGCGCATTCTAAGGCAGAAGTCGTTGTAAATAAAGCTGTGAAAACAGAACGGTATTACACGGTGGGTTATGTGCTGAACGGGAACAAGGTCAACAACGCCATACCGGCAATACACCTTAAGGGCCAGTGGCTTAGGCAGGCGGGGTTTAATACGGGCGGCCAGATTACGGTGAAGGTGATGGATGGTTGTCTGGTGCTCATTCCTGACAGTGAAGCCACGCAACAACAGCATCAGCAGTACCAGCGACAACAGGCCCAACTGCGGGAGATTAAGCAGCAGATGCGGGCGTTGATAACCGGTTTTGCGGGTTAAGGGGAGAGATGAGATGACGATAGCGATTGAACATTTACAGGACATTCAGTTAACTCACATTGAAGCACTGGCCCTGGCCCAACTGGCTAAGCGGCTGAACTGGGCGGAGATACGCGCCTGTGCGGTTGATGATACGGAAGCCTGGGTTATCAAGGCCGCGATAGGGCGGCTCCAGTCGGCGCTGGCGTATCACGGGTATTCACCACGGTAAGAGAGAAGCCGGCCGGAAGCGATTCCGGCTTTTTACTGTTTCAGGGAGAAAACAGAGTAAAATAGCTAAAATATAGCCTATGTATATATTTTCCATGAGTCTTATATTTTTCTGTATTATTTCTTTGTTTATCTTCTTATTTATTTTATATTTTTGTGATTTCAATTTATATATTAAATATATA
>NZ_JAJAFY010000096.1:0-5276 GCF_025384885.1 Photorhabdus kleinii | reverse complement strand
ATACGCAGTATTTAAAGATGTGCAGATAACCGCGGGCTTTACTGCCCCGGGTGGTCAACGGGTCTTCTTCCTTGATATATATCCAGCCGGGGCGCAGCAGGCGGGCGGCATAGCCTTTGGTTTGCTGGAGTGACGAGGAGAACATCAGGGTGTGGATATCTGGGGGCGCTTCTGGTTTTTCCAGTTCTTTGCCGAAAAAGTTCACATAAGCATAACGAACCGGGTAAATGGGTTTAATGTTGCAGTCACAGGGCTGCATATAAGTATCCGCTTCAAGATTCTGTGGGAACAGTTCGTAAGCTTTTTCTATTAACTTGTCAAAGCGTTCCTGAATGTTGATGGTCATAATATTTCCTTGGTTGTCAGTGTGTCGCATTGTTTGAAAAGTGAATGTGCCCGTATTTCCTGTATTTCTGTTTGCGAGCAGGCTGAGTCCCAAAGTTGTTGCCAGTGAACTTCATCGTTTGGTATTAAACACCTGGCGGCAACGTAATAGAGTATGGCTCGCTGTTGCGTCAGTCCTTGCAGATAAGCCTGATTAGTTTGCTGCAAAACAAAAGCAGGCAGGGTGTTTTTATTCACCTGACAGCGTTCAGCTAGATTTTCATGAATAAAATCGATGGTTTTAAATGTGAGACGTTGTTGCGCTTGTTGCTCAAACAGTTCACACAATTGGTGATTGAGTGTGACAGGCGCAGGTTTTGCCTGCCGAATGTTTTCCGTGATGGTGATAATGTGGCGGGTATCGGGTTTATCGCCATAGAACCATATTGAATTGATCCCCTGCATAAAATGGGCTAATGGCCCGTCGGATAGAGTATTCAACAGAGTCGTCAGTGTGTTGGGATGGTAGAAACGGAAAAATGCCCACGCCTGAGTCAGCTCATTTTTTAAATAGGTGAACTTACGCAGATGATTTAACACCATTTCAAAAGGTTGTTCGCCCTTTTCCTGTTGTACAACTACAACCATTACAAGTTGCTTATCACTTATCTGTGGAATATACCGTATCAACCGTAATTCAGGTTGGGAGCTTTCCGTCAAATAGGTTTGTAATGCCATTTTCATTCGGAAAGATCTTCATCAGGGGGACCTAAGCGATCCAATTCTGCCAAAATCAACGGAATTTGGGCCTCTAAATCGGCGGGTCTTTTATCTTTACTCCACCAGATAAGCGGTTCACGCCGTTTATAATCCACTTTGCTGACCGCTTCTTTGCCATTTAATAAAAACTTCACCATAAAGGCGGCTGCCAGCGCTTTATCATTGCCACTGCTTAAAAAAGCAAAAGAATAACTGCTGACGTTAGGGATAAAACCCCGCCCAATAAGGTTATTATTTTCATCCAGGCCGTAGACTTTGAGGAAAAAAATATTAGTTTTTTCGGCCATGCCGACTTGTGGATAACGGGCGGCATAGGCTTTACCTTTATACCAGGTGTAAAAAATCTGCCGTTCGCGATCGATAATTAATGGCGCCTGACTTTTCCAAAAAAATATACAATATACAAAAGGGGGAATAATCAGTAGGTAAAGCAATAAAAATGTTATATCAGTTATTAAAATATCATTGCTATATTCATAAAAATTATAGCGATAATGCAGGTATTTCCTTAGTGAAATTTCTTTATCGTTACCGATATAACGGGCTCCTTCCATATAATCTGGCAAATCATTGCGTAGATAAAATTTATCACCATATTCCTTTTTCACTATATTAACCCAATGATGAATATTTTCTTCACCACTTCTTCGTTCTTTTATAAAACTATTAATGTTAAGAATAAGACTACTGATAATTCCTAATGTTACAGGGATTAGATTAATACTCCTAAAACGACGTTGAGGATTGCGGATATGACATTCCTTATCATCAAGATAGTCCAGTATTTCCACGTGCTTAATAGTTTCTGCATCTTTAATATCTGGAGGAACCGCCAGAATTTCTTTTTCCCAGAGCTCCAGCCGTTTGGTTGGCAGTGGATGAATAGTGGGAAACCACTTTTTAAGTAAGTTTTTTAATCGCTGTCTCATTCGGAAAGATCTTCATCAGGGGGACCTAGGCGATCCAATTCTGCTAAAATCAACGGAATTTGCGCCTCTAAATCGGCGGGTCTTTTATCTTTACTCCACCAGATAAGCGGCTCACGACGTTTATAATCTACCTTACTGACCGCCTCTTTGCTATTTAATAAGAATTTCACCATAAAGGCGACTGCCAACGCTTTATCATTGCCGCTGCTTAAAAAGGCAAAAGAGTAACTGCTGACGTTAGGGATAAAGCCACGTCCGATAAGGTTATTATTTTCATCCAGGCCGTAGACTTTGAGGAAAAAAATATTAGTTTTTTCGGCCATGCCGACTTGTGGATAACGAGCGGCATAGGCTTTACCTTTATACCAGGTGTAAAAAATTTGTCGTTCACGGTCAATAATTAATGGAGCTTGTCGGCGAGAAAAAAACACACCCCAAACAAAAGGTGGAATAATCAGCAGGTAAAGTAGCAAAAATGCCATATCAATTATCAAAATATCATTACTATATTTATAATAATTATAGCGATAATGCAAATATTTTATCAGAGAGATTTCTTTATCGTTACCAATGTAACGGGCATCTTCCATATAGTTGGGCAAATCATTGCGCAAATAAAATTTTTCGCCATATTTTCCCCTTACCAACTCTATCCAATCACGAAGATTAGATTCAGCACGTTCTCGTTCTTCTATAAAATCATTCACTGTTAATAACAGACTGGTAATTAATCCCAGTGTTACCGGGATTAAGATAATACTTCGGAAGCGGCGCTGAGGATTTCTAATCCAGCATTCTTTATCATTAAGGCGATCCAGTATTTCCACATGTTTAATAGTTTCTTCATCCTTAATATCTGGCGGTACTGCCAGAATTTCTTTTTCCCATTGGGCCAGCCGTTTGGCTGGCAATGGATGAATAGTGGGAAACCATTTTTTAAGTAAGTTTTTTAATCGTTGTTTCATTCGGAAAGATCTTCATCAGGAGGACCTAAGCGATCCAATTCTGCCAAAATCAACGGAATTTGGGCTTCTAAATCCGCAGGTCTTTTATCTTTACTCCACCAGATAAGCGGCTCACGGCGTTTATAATCCACTTTGCTGACCGCTTCTTTGCCATTTAATAAAAATTTCACCATAAAGGCCACTGCCAGTCCTTTATCATTGCCACTGCTTAAGGCCGCAAAGGTGTAACTGGTGATATTAGGGATAAAACCCCGTCCGATAAGGTTATTATTTTCATCCAGTCCGTAGACTTTGAGATACAAAATATTAGTTTTTTCTACCATACCTAATTGTGGGTAACGGGCGGCATAGGCTTTACCTTTGTACCAGGTGTAAAAAATTTGCCGTTCTCGATCGATAATTAATGGCGCTTGACTCTGCCAGAAAAATACACAATAGACAAAGGGTGGAATAATCAATAGATAGAGCAGAAGGAAACTTATATCAATTATCAGAAGTTGGGGGCTACTGGGGTAGTAGGTATAACGGTAATACAAATATTTTCTTAGTGATATTTCTTTATCATTGCCGATATAACGCACATCTTCCATATCCTCTGGTAGGTCATTACGCAGGTAGAATTTTTCACCATATTTCTTTTTGGCATAACCAACCCATCGATGTATAGCTTCCTCATTTTTTTTTCTTGATTCTATAAAATCGTTAACGCTTAACACTAAGCTGCTGATAATTCCTAATGTTACTGGGATTAAGGTGATATTTCGGAAGCGACGCTGGGGATTCCTAACCCAACACTCCTTATCATTAAGGCAATCCAATATTTCCACATGCTTAATGGTTTCCTCGTTTTTAATATCCGGAGGTACCGCCAAGATTTCTTTTTCCCATCGAGCCAACCGCTTGGCTGGCATTGGATGAATAGTAGGAAACCATTTTTTAAGTAAATGTTTTAATCGTTGTTTCATAGTGTACGCTCTCCGTCAAAACTGCCCTTAATGGTATTTTCTGCTATAGGTTTTTCTCCCCAGAGATAACGCATAGGGGCGATGACGCTTTCTGATTGCTCATAATACCAGTACAGTTCACTATTACTGGGGAAAACGCCCTTCGTTTCGGTAATTACTACCTCCAGTGTTGCGGTATCGCCATTTAGGGTAAGTTTAGCCTGTTCTTTGGTTTCCTTAAATTTGGCATTGCGAAAGGTATCGAGAGTATATTTTTGACGGTTAATCTCAATATAATCGATTTTTTCTCCCCAGTAGGAGATTTTCGGTGGAGTCACAAAGATACCGCGAATATTTGAAAGACTTATCTGAAAAGCAGGCAAAGTGAAACGATAGATAGTGACGCCAAATCCCTGATGTATTTTCAGTTGTGGCTGAATAAAGAGATTTAAAAATTCTTGGTTCTCTATAAGAAAAGCGTTATTAATGGCATCGCTCATTTCCCTGGCATCTTGTAATTGATTTGAGATAGTTGGTCGTTCATCCACTGGCCAAAAAGCATATTTCTTTCCCGCTCCCCAAAAACAATTATTCAGTACTTTCTCTAAATCTGACCAGGAACCGCTGGCTTGTACAACACTACCGCCAATAAGTAAACTAGTACCTGCTGCCAGCCATGCTAATAGTCCCGCTGTCAGTACAGAGCCAACGGCAAGAAATATTAATCCTACTGTTGTCAGAATAATAGAGCCTGTCCCTATCGCTACCAGGCCATAACCTTCCATGTTATTACCCACTTTGAAGGCGTTACTGGCATCATAGAAGGAGATAATTGCCCCTAAATAGCCCGCCACGCTACCGGCAACACGGGAGAACTGATTGACCATTGCGATATTGACGGCAGGCACTTTTATCCCGCTCATCAGCGCCTTGACTATGGGGGAGTTTACTTTGCTGGCTAATGTTGAACCAATAGAAGTCAAATCTGCACTCATACCAATCACTGCGGTGCTAAAGCGCAGCAGATTCATATAGGTAGGTCCGGGTTGTAACGGGTTGTTGCGGGCATATTCTGTCTGCATGAGCACATCGGACAGGGTGAAGGCATTCAGAAACAGGCTGACACCGATCAGTGAAGAATCAAACAGTAAACCAAGGGAAGGTTTACCGGCCCCGTCTAAGGTAAAAAGTTGAACTGGAGAGTCCACACTGGTTTTAACTTCCGGCAGGGTTATCACTGGTTTGTTGCCAAGTGATTCCAGACGTTTACTCCAGTTAATCATCCGCTCCCCGATAGCCTGTTGACGCACTGCCGGGTCAGGGAGGTGGCGATT
>NZ_JAJAFY010000095.1:0-5347 GCF_025384885.1 Photorhabdus kleinii | reverse complement strand
TTTTTGCGCCAACAGTGAGTTTGGGCAATCATTGCTGATATGGCTCAGTTGGTAGAGCACACCCTTGGTAAGGGTGAGGTCCCCAGTTCGAATCTGGGTATCAGCACCATGATAACGAATAAAGAATTTGTCTGGCGGCGATAGCGCGGCGGTCCCACCTGACCCCATGCCGAACTCAGCAGTGAAACGCCGTAGCGCCGATGGTAGTGTGGGGTCTCCCCATGTGAGAGTAGGGAACTGCCAGACCTTATTTTGAGACAAAAAGGCCATCCAAAGGGGTGGCCTTTTTGCATTTAACAAAGAACTAACTTAGTTTTCCAACTGTTTTCCACGCCTATAGCTGATAAACTACTTATTAAATAGCTTTATTGAGTGTTGAGTGAATGCTTTCTCTTAAAGAGTTTAATACCTTTGGGTTATCAGCCTATGCTAAACGTTTAGATATAGCTGAATCTGCCGAGTCCTTATTAGCTTTATGGCAGAAAGCCAAAAGCGAAAAACAACCTGCATTACTGCTTGGTGGAGGAAGTAATGTCTTATTTACTGCAAATTTTGAAGGAACTGTGATTCTGAATAGAATTATGGGGATTCAACAGCGGGAGACAGATGAATCATGGCATTTACATGTAGGGGCGGGAGAAAATTGGCACGAATTAGTCTGCCATTCTCTTAAAAATCAAATCTATGGATTAGAGAATTTGGCTTTAATTCCTGGTTGCTCTGGTGCAGCACCAATTCAAAATATTGGTGCATATGGTATTGAATTTAGAGATGTGTGTGAATATGTAGATGTTCTTAATCTAGAAACTGGGGAGCAAACGCGTCTTAGTGTTGGTGAATGTCAGTTTAGATATCGGGATAGTGTTTTTAAGCATAAATATAAAGCAAATTATTCTATTATTTCTGTAGGATTATTGTTGAAGAAGAATTGGCGGCCAATATTGAACTACGGTGATTTAACTAGGCTGTCGAAAGATAATGTAACTCCTCAGCAGATTTTTGATTCAGTATGTGCAATGCGCACCAGTAAATTGCCTGATCCTGCAATAACAGGAAACTCGGGGAGTTTCTTCAAAAACCCAATTGTCAGTGCGGAAGTTGCGGCAAAAATTAAAGAAAATTACCCTGATAGTCCCCAATATCCTTACACGAATGGGATGTTTAAATTAGCGGCAGCTTGGCTCATTGAACGTTGTAATTTAAAAGGTTATCGCATTGGAGGTGCATCTGTGCATCTTAGACAAGCTCTAGTATTGATAAATCAGGAAAATGCTACAGGTAAGGATGTAGTCTTATTGGCTGCTTACATTCGCCGGCAAGTGATAAGTAAGTTTGGTGTATTACTTGAACCTGAGGTTCGTTTTATTGGTTCTAAAGGCGAAATTGATGCTGTGGAATGTATTTCATG
Organism: Photorhabdus kleinii; assembly: GCF_025384885.1. Classification (NCBI taxonomy): domain Bacteria; kingdom Pseudomonadati; phylum Pseudomonadota; class Gammaproteobacteria; order Enterobacterales; family Morganellaceae; genus Photorhabdus; species Photorhabdus kleinii. Next base: position 3,939 of record NZ_JAJAFY010000095.1, on the reverse strand, counting down.
AAAGATATAACCGTGCCATTACAGTTGATTAAGATTTTGTCTGACGGTGAAGTTCATTCTGGTCAACAGTTGGGACAATATTTAGGGATGAGTAGGGCTGGAATTAATAAACATATACAGACGATTCGTGAATGGGGAATTGAACTAGAAACAACTCCTGGCAAGGGTTATAGCCTTATGGCACCTATGCAGCTACTTGATGAGTCTACTATTTTGCAATACTTACCTCAGGATCGAATAACTGTTTTGCCAGTTATTGATTCGACTAATCAGTATTTGCTTGAACGTTTATCTGAATTGAAATCAGGGGATGCTTGTGTTGCAGAGTACCAGTATGCTGGCAGAGGGCGGCGTGGAAGGAAATGGGTTTCGCCCTTTGGTAAAAATCTTTATTTATCTATGTATTGGCACCTTGAGCAAGGACCTGCTGCTGCAATTGGATTGAGTTTGGTTGTTGGCATTGTTATTGCTGAAGTATTGCATCGATTTGGCGCTGATAGAATTAGGGTAAAATGGCCAAATGATTTATATCTTGATGATAAGAAATTAGCGGGAATCTTAGTTGAACTAATAGGAAATACTGGTGATGCTGCTCAGGTTGTAATAGGTGCGGGTATAAATATTTCGATGGATCATAAGGGCGAAGAACCTATTAATCAGCAATGGATTAATTTGTTGCAGGCAGGAATTCAAGTTGATCGTAATAAATTGGCTGTAGAAATAATACTTGATCTAAGGAAAGCTCTAATTCAGTTTGAAAATGAAGGTTTGTCTTCATTTGTTTCTCGGTGGTTTGAGTTAGATAATTTTATGGATAGGCCGGTGAAATTAATTATTGGTAGTCAGGAAGTGCATGGTATAGCCAGGGGTATTAATCAGCAAGGTGCTTTGTTACTTGATCAGAATGGTGTCATAACCCCATATATCGGCGGGGAGATTTCTTTAAGAGGTTGTTGAAAATGACCGGAAGAGAAATGTCTTCCGGGTTCGGAGACTATCTTTACTTACGTAGCCTTACGCTTTCAATAGTGTGATTAGTACCTTTTGTCATGATTAGGCTTGCACGTTCTCGAGTTGGTAAAATATTTTGTCGCAAATTCAGTCCATTGATCTCTTGCCAGATATCAGATGCAGTATTTATGGCTTCTTTTTCTGATAGTTTGGAGTAACTGTGGAAATAAGAATCTGGATCGGAAAAGGCACCTTGGCGGAATTTTAAGAAACGACTGATATACCAACTTTTGAGTAATTTTTCTGGTGCATCGACGTAGATAGAAAAGTCAACAAAATCAGAGACAAATACATGGTGTGGATCATGGGGATAATCCATACCGCTTTGTAATACATTCAAACCCTCTAGAATCAAAATGTCTGGTTGTTTAATGAATTTTTGCTCATTTGGTACGATATCATAGGTAAGATGAGAGTATACTGGTGCGGATACTTGTTTAGAGCCCGATTTAATATCAGATACAAATTTCACTAAGCTATGCATATCATATGATTGTGGGAACCCTTTCTTTTTCATCAGTCCACGTTCATTCAGCACGCTGTTAGAATGTAGAAAACCATCTGTAGTAATTAATTCTACGCTTCTGTGTTCAGGCCAACGACTCAGCAGAGCTTGTAATAGACGTGCAGTAGTGCTTTTACCAACAGCAACACTGCCAGCAATTCCTATGATATAAGGGACTTTTTGTCCATCAGTACCTAGAAATTGTTCGAGCACTGCTTGACGACGTAAATTTGAACTAATATAAAAATTGAGCAAGCGAGATAAAGGAAGGTAAATCTCAACAACTTCTTCTAAAGAAATTTCTTCATTAATTCCTTTTAAATCAATTAATTCTTCTTTTGTTAATGTCAGCGGAACTGAATCACGTAAGGTTGCCCATTGTTCACGATTGAATTGCAAATATGGAGTAGCCAAAAAAAGTTCTTTTTTATTCATAAACCAACATCTGCCTGTTTGTGCAGGTTTGACAAGTTGCAATAAATAACCTGTACCTGACAAAAAATAAATCGCATGATATCGACTGATGAGCGGCAGGCGTAGGCTTTTTTATATTTTTAGCGGTTTTTTTTGTAAGAAATGCAGAATTGTAAAAAATTGAGTTGTTTTACTTCTTAATGTTAGTTTCAGCTGTTTGCTTATCATGATGGAAATTTAAATGATTCAAGATAAAGTGGCCTATCAAGTTTTATCGAGCACTTGTAATCGGTTCCTTAGTTGGCAGGCAATTAGGTGTTTATTGTTTAAGCTAAAGTTATTGAAAAAAACAGCTAATCGAATGAAAGCGAGTGTTTTATAACCGAATAATCAAGGAAAGCAATTTTTTTGTTGCATAGAGCGTTCACACTGCCTAGAATGCGCAGCACTTGATGCCGGCATAGCTCAGTTGGTAGAGCAACTGACTTGTAATCAGTAGGTCCCGAGTTCGATTCTTGGTGCCGGCACCATTAAAAATTTGGAAAGGTGGGGTTCCCGAGCGGCCAAAGGGAGCAGACTGTAAATCTGCCGTCACAGACTTCGAAGGTTCGAATCCTTCCCCCACCACCAAAAAATCAGATTTAATCTTGATATTCTTTTGGTACTTAACTGAAAGCAAAGTATATTGAGATCAACATACAGCTGATTAAAGTCAGGTAGCCGAGTTCAATGCGGGCATCGTATAATGGCTATTACCTCAGCCTTCCAAGCTGATGATGCGGGTTCGATTCCCGCTGCCCGCTCCAAGATGTGCTGATATAGCTCAGTTGGTAGAGCACACCCTTGGTAAGGGTGAGGTCGGCAGTTCGAATCTGCCTATCAGCACCACTTCCTTAGTGTCCTTGTCTCCCGATTTTATTCCTGTAAGCGATATTCAACGAGCAACTGTTTGGTTGATGTGGTGGAACCACCGATTCCGTGTCTTAGAGGGACAATCTAATGTCTAAAGAAAAGTTTGAACGTACAAAACCGCACGTTAACGTTGGTACTATCGGCCACGTTGACCACGGTAAAACTACCCTGACTGCTGCTATCACTACTGTATTGGCTAAAACCTACGGTGGTAATGCTCGTGCATTCGATCAAATTGATAACGCACCAGAAGAAAAAGCACGTGGTATCACCATTTCTACTTCTCACGTAGAATACGATACCCCAAGCCGCCACTATGCGCACGTTGACTGCCCAGGCCACGCCGACTATGTGAAAAACATGATCACCGGTGCGGCTCAGATGGACGGCGCAATCTTGGTAGTTGCCGCGACTGACGGTCCAATGCCACAGACGCGTGAGCACATTCTGTTAGGTCGTCAGGTAGGCGTTCCTTACATCATCGTGTTCCTGAACAAATGTGACATGGTAGACGACGAAGAGCTGCTGGAACTGGTTGAGATGGAAGTACGTGAGCTGCTGTCTCAGTACGATTTCCCAGGCGATGACACGCCAGTTATCCGTGGTTCTGCTCTGAAAGCGCTGGAAGGTGATGCAGAGTGGGAAGCGAAGATCATTGAACTGGCCGATGCCCTGGACAGCTACATTCCAGAACCAGAGCGTGCAATCGACCAGCCATTCCTGCTGCCAATCGAAGATGTATTCTCTATTTCAGGCCGTGGTACCGTGGTAACTGGTCGTGTAGAGCGCGGTATCGTTAAAGTGGGTGAAGAAGTTGAAATCGTGGGTATCAAAGACACGACTAAAACTACTTGTACTGGCGTAGAAATGTTCCGCAAACTGCTGGACGAAGGCCGTGCAGGTGAGAACGTCGGTGTTCTGCTGCGTGGTACCAAGCGTGACGAAATCGAACGTGGTCAGGTACTGGCAAAACCAGGTTCAATCAAGCCACACACCACTTTCGAATCAGAAGTTTATATTCTGAGCAAAGACGAAGGTGGCCGTCATACGCCATTCTTCAAAGGCTACCGTCCACAGTTCTACTTCCGTACAACTGA
>NZ_JAJAFY010000094.1:0-5376 GCF_025384885.1 Photorhabdus kleinii | reverse complement strand
ATTAAGTAATGCGACTGAGAGCGAAATAGAGAGCCTCAATACCCCCTCGCCCTACTAAGCTGTGAGCGAAGCGAACTAAATGGCACGATATGATAGCAATGGAGATGTTGGATGGTCGGAGACGAAAGGATGGGGTTGTAAGCCGGAAGCCGCCAAAATTTTGTCAGCGTGGTGTTCCAGCATGATATGGCAACGGATATCCACGATATTTTACAATTTACATAACTCTCTAAAATTTTCAAAAAGCTGAGCTTTAACCTCCATCTGGCTCATGTCCCATAATGTGGTTAGCTGCTTCTCTGCAATCTCACTGTCCCATGGCATTAGTGGGTCATTACGAAACTTACCAAATGGCCCATCTGTTTCTGTAAGAATGCGTGATTTGGGAATTTTCAAAGCTAAGGACTTTCCCTTTATTGTATCGAGCATTGCTGGCCCCACTGAGAACCAACACCCTAAATCGATAGCCCTTTCAAGCTGCTTAGGTGTCCCTGTGAACCAATGCAATACTGCTACCCCATCAATATTTTCGATCTCATCGAGGACAGCTGACGCACTTCCTCGGCTATGGATAGTCATAATCTTGCCTCCAGCACGATTTACGTTATTGAGTATGTGTCGGAATACCTTCAACTGGATGTCCCAATGCTCTTTAAATCCCTTACCACCATCAAGCCCTATTTCGCCAATGTACCTAGTTTCCGAAAGCAGTGAATCAAATAGCTCTAACTCATGCGATCTTTGATGTGCTATTTGGGGATGAAGCCCAAGAGCTGTTCGGATTCGTTGGCTTCCTTTGGCTAGTGAAGAGGTCCCATGCCATGCTCTAGGTGTCGTTGTAACCGACAGTATATAAGTCCCTCGACGCTTGCATTCCTCAGCCACTTGTTCTGGCTGAGGATATAAGTCGAGATGACAGTGCATATCGATGCTCACACTATGCTCTCACTTAGTAAGTAGCTTTCGACCTCATCCAGGCCGTCTATAAACACCTGCTTAAAATTATTGAATGTTGCCGTAGGCAAAGGACCGCTTTTGGCGATCCATGTTCCTATTTTCAAAGTCGATTTCTGTGCGATCGCAATCCTAAGAGCCATGAGATCATCCCTGCGATCAATTTCATTTATTACTTTAGCTAGGGACTGAAAAGTATAATCAGCGTCTTTATCAATCCCCCCAGCATGAAGCGATGCCCGTCGAATGATGCACGGTACACACACTCCGCACTGCTGATTCGGGCGTTTCCAATGACTGCAAGATACTGTACTTTCCACGACTTCAGATAATAGTTGCTTATTCAAGCATTGGGAGGCCATTTGCCCCTTTGTTTTGAACTGATATGGATTGATTATTTGGCAAGGAATACCGGCCGCATCAAAGAGCTTTTGTACGCTCGTAATAAAATGTGGATGTGTAGTTCGTGTGCTCAGCGTACCTATCCTTCGTGGGGTTAGTGGCGCATTTAGCGAGATAAACCCATTTTCAGGCACAAACAGATCGACCTTTTCTTGTTGAGATACTTCTTGTACAGCACAAGCGCCAACAGCCGCAAAGGCAAGAAAATTGAGGCTACGCGTTCGCATCGTAATCTCAGTATCACCTTGATATATATGCGGATCAGCATTAATTTCAAACCGTGAGTATCGACCATTTAATTTTTCAGCAATCTGATCTTGGCGTGACTTGTCTCCTTTATAAGCATGACTAACCAAAAGCGGGGCACGCCCTGCTGCAAGAAGATCTATTGCGCCAATAGCCGAATCCAATCCGCCCGAAAATAAGCTGACGCAGTCAAGATCTTTGAGTTTAATCAGATGAAATTTTGAATGCTGGCTATACGGTTCTGGTGGTGCATAACCACCGTTACAAAATTCAAAATCCCAGATGTCTCCACTAAGGAAATGCAAAGCGCTTTCAAGCTCCTTCTTAAGAGCAATCCATCGAGATGGCTCATGAAGGGGAAGTCGTAACGAGAATTGGCGAGTCCAACCATCCTCAGAGCTTTCACGCTGAACGAAGGTATCGGCGGCTGTAACCGCTAGTGCGATGCTCAAAAAATCCATGACCTGAGCTGGAATTTTGACTCCCAAGCGCTTAATTCGATCAATCGCAGGATTCCCAATAATAGATATATCACCCCGACCCTGCCCGCTTAATCCATAGAGCTGTACGGGCAACAAGCTATCACCTGCTGGCGGTAAGAGACGATGATCATGATGGAAAACTAATTGTGTCATTGGTAGGCCTCCCATTCTTGCCAAGCCTCAATGATTACCTGACGCTCAATATTAACCATTTGATTTTTCGAAAAAGTTCTGATATTACCGACAAGTTTTGGAGCCATATGCTTATCAACAACAACTTTGATCAATTCTCGAAGTTCAGTTTCTGCATGGATGGCTTTTGAAGGAGTATCTGCTTTATTCCATGCCTTGTTAGAATCCATGACCATTTGCAGAAAAATGCTTTCAGCTAGATAACAAATCATTGTGTCAACGATCACACCATCAGTTATTTTTTGGGGATCGAAAATTGCTACACCATCGAGAGCCTCCACTAAGGCATGGTTCATGGCTGCACAAATCTTTTCTGAATCACCATCCTGTGATGTTAAAGCTTGAGCAATAGCTGATATTGCCATTTCGCATGGAAGGCCAGCCAAACTGCCCAAATCAATGCTTGGTTCTCCTGGAGCCGCAGGCATTCCCGCCAATGCCCCAAACAATCCGCCCCCTGCCTGTGTGACACTCCCTAATCGTCGAGCTGCACTACCGCTCCCTCCAGAGGCTTTTCGCGCGTAATGCCCTATGGCTTTTCTGAAGTCTGCTCTATTACCGTTTAAAACCGCATTTCCCAAAGATTCCCGGAACGGCGCAAACCTTCTTTCTTGTGGCGGGGGCAAGGGTTGCTGTGGCTGATCATCAGCCCAAGGTGGAACTAGTGGAGAACCACCACCTGGACCTGTACTTGATTGTGAAGTTCCCATTAAGCGTCCTTATTCCATTGCTCATCTTTTAGTGCTGCAGTCATCCACGCTGGCCGTTTCATCCCCAGTTGCAACTCCTGCAAAAAACGAATTAATATACTGGCCGCATCTGCCGAATGGCGGGCTAAGAGGCATGCACCGGAAAAACCCTTAGGTTTACGAGCCCAATCTGACACTTGCCTTAATTGGCTAATTAAACCTTCCATTACAGGTACTTGCTCTTCACGAGGAAGCGTTTTCAAAAGGTCTTCTGCTGTAGGAGAACTGGTATTTTTCAGTTCAATAAGTGCATTCAGTACTTCCCGTCCAGATGGCGATAAACCGACCACATATGCACCTATTGGCATAGTTTCTCTGGATAGGTATATAGCGGCTCTCAAATCAATTCCACCAAGGCGCGGTTCAAGCTGAGCCCATTGAGCAATGAAAGCTTTAGTTGTTGGATTATCAGTCCATGTCTTTGGCGCTTCCGAAGGTACTTGACCGTTAGTATCCTCAAGCTGTTTTAGTAGCTGGGGCATACCTTGTTCAATATCCACGAGGTGATATAAATCAGCAGTACCATCTACTCCGACACATCGTTCAAAGATTACTAACTTAGTGATAATTGCTTCATCCAAAGGCATCGCTCGTCGCTTAGCAATTTGAGAACGCATTTTCACAACATTCAGCAAACGCTTAACGATTCTGGGATTGCCATGGATTATTGGAGAGTTCGCTAATACAGGAGCAATACGGTCCGCACGTGCAAATGCCAAAGCTAGATTACTATCCTCGGATTCACCAGTCATTTTCAGGGCGTCCTGGCGTGAGATTGGTTCATCTTTCCAGGAATGCTGTAATGCCCTTTCTAAACCATCACGGAGATTGGTAAGTTTTTCGCCTTTTAAGCCATGTTCAATAGCATAAAGCATGAACAGATATGAACGAATCTCACGCACTCCAGCTTTTGGCACCCGAATAGGAACCTGGATGAGCTTATCGAGATAATCTATCTGATGGCGCTGTGATGCCCCCTTGAAGTAATCAGACACAGAAGAACGAATCATGTCCTCATCTGCTGCAATGATAAAGGCAGTATTAGTTAAGAAAAGGAATAACCTGATAGCTTCAAGCGTATGAATAGCGTTAGCAGGGAGGCAGCGATCAAGATTATCTATTATCACTATAAGTGGCTTACCAAGCTCTTCTAAAATTTCCCCATATTCCTTACGGAAAGCTTCAATCTGTTGAGGAGGGCTTTTTTTCACCTCTGGCTTGAACAAATCACCAACCTTCTCCTTACCTTCTTTAGCCAGATTGCCTAAAGCTTCGTACTCTTCCTGACTTTGTATTCCATCTGAAACATTTCTTAATGCTCCCAAACCTCTAGCAAGAAAGCCCCCAGTAGGAACTCCGGCAAATAAAGCCGCTCCTTCAGCCAAGAACCCCATTGCCCTAAATCCATCTACCCGACTAAGGAGTTTCTTCGCTTTTGAGACGATGGAGGCATTCCCATCCGCAGCTTTCGTCAACGATGTGGCTATAACTTCAAGAAGCGCAGCTCGAGCGTCGTCATAACCTTGATAGAGCCAGGAGTCAAAGTTGATAACAATCCAATCCTTATCATCTTTCTCAAGTTTTTGCTCTATCAGTTTCAAGAGTGAGGATTTGCCAGCACCCCAATTACCAAAAATGCCTATCGATACTGGTAACATACCTTCGGTAGTGAGCACATCGACGGCTAATTGGGATACTTCTCCAAAATTTAGGTAATCTTCTGATGATTCCTTGTCTGACCACATCTGTTTACCCCTTATTTTTTTCGACTATTGAAAGCATCAAATCACTCCTGATAAGGTCTATCTAGGATGCACACAGTTCTAGATTCAGCTATCTCGCGAACCTGAGGCAGTAAGCTGAAATTCATCAAAATTTCCGGATCGTAATTTTTAGTGATCTTTAGGAACTTCAATAACGCCATCAGCAATCCCCTGAGCCATTCGTTCCATCCATACTGCAAAGCGAAAATACCCAGGATATTGCAGGCAAATGTAATCCATCTGGACCTTTGATGCACTGTCCATCACCCGTTTAAAGGCATTCATATAGTCATAACAGCCCTGCAATAGCTGGGTATCGTCATTCTCTGTCAGAGGAAACCGACAGGCATAATCATGGACAATCTTTGCCAGCTGCCGCTGTTCTGCGGTTAAGTCGATCATTTTTTCCCTCTTGAAAGTGTCCGGTAGACTGTTGGTCTTGAGACTGAAAACAACTCAGCAAGATCACTGATCGAGTACTGCCCGGTTTCATTCATCCGGCACAACTCTTTTTGCTGTTTATCAGACAATTTTGGCTGCTTCCCCCGTAGTTTCCCTTTCGCCCGTGCAATAGTCATACCTTCGCGG
>NZ_JAJAFY010000093.1:0-5561 GCF_025384885.1 Photorhabdus kleinii | reverse complement strand
ATCTACGGTAAAGACTATGGTATCAGCTATGAAGGGGGTCTCAGTTTTTATAATGATCCCTGGGCTGTTTCACTTGCGTCTTTTCATTTCGAAAACCGTGATAAATTCACTTATGAGTATAATTTCTATCGGCATGGGTTACTGGATATCCGCATCGAAGCGATTGAACCTGACTCAAATAAAAGCACGCCATTCTGTCTCAGTGGGCAAGGTATGCCTGATGTCACTCAATATGATGAAACCGAAGCGACATTGAAGCTATTGGAAGCCATTGTCGAAAGTGATGACAGCACAACGTTTGGCGACATCCAAGAATTCCTCGACGAGTTCAATCGCGTCAAATTTAATCGCCATCGACTCAACCGGTTATTAAAGGATTATGATTTTTATACACCAAACTACTCGCAAGGCTTAGACTGGATTCTATGAAAGTATACTTTTACGTAAATAGCGATCTCAGCCCTTAAATTGTCTCTAAAGGTGGTGTAAATTGAGGTTTAGAGAGTATCATGAAAACCTCTATAACCTTTATGGATTATTCTATGATTTATGCTTATATTTGTATCAGTTCTTCTGAGCAAAATGCTGCGCGGCAAGAAATGGCGATTCAAAATTCAGGTTATAAAGTTAAAACAGTTTTTACCGATATTGCCAGCGGCAAAGATACGCATCGCCCCTATTTACAACAATTATTATCGATACTCGTATCTGGGGATACATTGATTGTTCATTCAATCGATCGCTTGTGCCGAAATATGATGGATATGTGTAATTTAACACTTGATCTAAAACAACGAGGGGTTTCACTTATTTTTCTAAAAGAAAATATTTGTTTTTCTGCACATGAAAATAACCCACTACAAGAACTGCAATTGCATATGATGTCAGCATTTAGTCAATTTGAACGAGCTCTGATTAGGGAACGTCAAGCTGAAGGAATTGCCGCTAAAAAGCATAGAGGGGAACAGACTGGCCGCCCTCCTGCAGATAAACGTAAGGTCGCAATGGTTGATGAATTAAAAGCGAAAGGTATTCGCCTTAAAATAGCCTGTGATAACGTCGGAATAGGTGTTTCAACTTACTATAAGTTAAGGAAAAGATAATCCATTAACTTCGGAGGTCGTATGATAAAAATCGTAGTGACAGCAAAGGTAATACACGATGATGGTTCCACCTATCAGGAAATCTTATTAACGTCACAGAAAACCACCGAACAAGATGAACCTTTGGGATTATCCCTTAACGAATCAAAGACATTAATCAATAGTGCTCAATTAGCTATCATACAGTCTCAAAGCCAAGCCTATATGCAAGCGCATCGAGGATGCCCACACTGTCATCAACGTCGTCAAATAAAAGATCATCAGACTCGATATTATCATACTTTATTTGGGGTCATTCCGATTAAAGGGCTTCGACTGTACCGCTGCAGCTGTGAGACAAATAATACAAAATCAGTCAGCTTGCTCAGTGAATGGCTACCCGAAAATATCCATCCCGAACTAAAATATATTGAAGCTAAATGGGCCTCATTGATGTCTTACGATCTTACTGTGGATAGATTGAAAGATATTTTACCCATTAATAAAACGTTAAATGCCGCCACAGTACGTAATCACTTAATCAGTGTCGCTAAACGACAAGAAGCTGAGTTAGCCGAGAAACCCGATTTTCTCGATAAAACCGCTTATGACAATGAGCAGTTACCCCGCCCAGGAAAACCGATGGTGATAGGATTTGATGGGGGTTATGTCCGAGATTGCCATAACCGAAAAAACAATTTTGAAATCATTACAGGAAAAGCTTACGCCGAAAATATTCAAGCAAAACGGTTTGGTTATGTTCACACGTTTGAAAATAATCCAAGGAAACGCTTACTTTCTGTACTCAATGCCCAAGGGATGCAAACTAACCAACAGATATCATTTTTGTCGGATGGGGCTGATAACCTAAGAATGATGCAAATCGGGATTTACCCCGAAGCTGAGCATATTTTAGATTGGTTTCATATTAGTATGCGCCTAACAGTGCTTAATCAGTGTGCTAAAGGGCTCATCACACAATGCTCTGATATTGGTATAGAATTAAAAAATTTACTCGAAAAAACAAAATGGTACCTATGGCATGGTAATGTCGATCAGGCGCTAGAACAGCTCGATAGCTGTTTAGGCATTTGTGATGATGAAGAAGATAACCAAGTCTATAAAAACAGTAAAAAAGTGGTGCGGTATTTAGAGGAAATGATAACTTACCTTGGTAATAACCAAGGTATGATCCCCAATTATGGGGAACGGCATCGCTATAGTGAACCCATTTCAACGGCATTTGTGGAATCAACAGTGAATGAAGTTATTGCAAAAAGAATGGCAAAAAAGCAGCAAATGCAGTGGAGCCAAGAAGGTGCTCATTACCTTTTACAAACTCGAGTGGCCGTTTTGAATGATGAATTAGAAAGTCTCTTTCACCGTTGGTACCCTAAACTGAATAACACGAATTTAGATGCAATGGCGGCGTAAATACCCCAGACTTTTTTATGCTCTCCTATTATTAATGTAAATAGTTACCCATCTTAGTTTTGCAAAGACTAATTTTGATTTATGATGGGCTTGCTTAAATCTATCCGGCGTCATATAAGCAAAAATGCCCGCGCCCCAATGAGTTCCGCGCCTGTTGACATTAGCAAATACTTTTACCCACCTTAAAAAGGTGAGTAAAAGTACAAAAAATAGAAAGGAAAAGGTTATTGTAAGGAGAGGAGTTCTTCACGGCTAAGACCGGTGCTTTTCATAACCAGTTCAATACTGGCACCATTCTTTAAAAAGGCACGGGCAATATTAATTGAAGCTTGTTTTTCACCTTCCTGAATGCCTTCCTGAATGCCCTGTTGAATACCTTGCTGAATACCTTGTTCCCGTAATCTCTGTGCAATATTCATTATTGCCTCCTGATGGCTGCCTACCTGTTCAATCAGTTTCTGAAGTACCTGTTCAAAATGTGGAGAATCCATTGTAACAAACAGGTAGTTAAGAATAGTAACAACATCGTTGTCACTATTATAATTGTACTTAAGGGCCTGTGCCAATAATGTGGTCACAGCTTCAACCCTGTCTCGCAAATTTTTATGTTTCATCGCCAGTTCCATCACGGCGATTTTGCGATGATTGACTAACTCATTATCATCAATCACGGTCACATCGACTAGTGGAAATGGATTGAAATACACCTCTTCCGCTAAGCGAGGTAATGAAAAGCATTGTGTCCAGCGTTGCTGGAAAGGATAAGGGCTGCTATCACCGTGGTAAAACAAAACGGGCACAACCAGCGGGAGTTCCTTATTTCCTTGTTGAAGGTGTTGATTCATCGCCATAAAAGCATAATGCATCATGCGCCATGCCATCATTTTATCCGGCGTTGACTGATGTTCAACAAGTACATAAATATAACCGTCACCTTGTTGAGTTTTCACCGAATAGAGCACATCGGACATTCTTGAACGTAACTGACGGTCAATGAATGAAGAATTAGTCAGTGTTAACGTATTAAAATCACATAGCCTCTTAATTTTCTCCGGCAGATGAATGTCAAAAAAGTCTCGGGCATTCTCTATCTGAGCCATAAACCCTTTGAATGTAGCATCATGGGGTGTGGGGCGCGCCTTTTTATTATTCATATTTTCTTATTAAAAAATAATTCCCATCATCAGTGTACAGCACAATAAAGTCTAGTACCAAGGTGGTTTTATAATTCATCATGCTACGTTATCAGCCGTGACCAGTTGACTGAGCGCTTGTGCTGTCTGGCACATAGGCTCAGCAAACGCCAACAATGTTTCCAGTGAAACACGAATGGCAGGGGCATGCACATAGACACAGGCAATCAATCGATTTTTTTGATGAGAGCATAAAAAATCTATGGTTCCCCTCGTTTTTGCAACACTCATTTTTGATGAATTTTTGGCTTGCTTAAATCTATCCGGCGTCACTGTAGGCAAGGAGCCTGCGCCTCGATGAGTTCCGCGCCTGATGAACCTTAAAACCTTGTCGGCTTGAAAGAGCCATTTTTTATGTTAGGTTTCTCATCAGGCCGGTAGGCCGTTCATGTCATCAATAATCAGTCTTCGCAAAACCAGTGGGGTAACATTTAAATAGGTTCACAATGACGCCAGCTTTAGGCGACAAATACCGTGTGTTGTGTCGTAATAGCCCACGCTATCCGGGCGAGTTTATTAGCCAATGCACAGGCCACGATATTAGAGTGCTTTCGTTCAAGCTGCTGCTTAACCCAGTCAGCCAGTTTTCCCTGCCGGTGCTCAATCTGTTGCATGAATGACCGGGCACAGAGTACCAACAGTTGCCGGAGCTTCTTGTCTCCCCGTTTGCTGATACCCAATAAGGTCGTCCTTCCCCCGGTGCTGTACTGGCGGGGAACCAAACCCGTCGAGGCCGCAAAATCCCGGCTGCGAGAATATTGTTTTCCATCACCCAGTTGTGAGGAAAGCACACTCGCCGTGATGGGACCAATACCGGGGATCGTCATCAGCCGTTGTCCGGTATCATCCTGAATGATTTCCTGTGACAGTGCGGTCTCAATCTCGGTGATTTGTCCAACCAGATAGTGATAATGCGCCTGTAACCGTAGTAATATTTGCACCAAATAAGGTGGAAGAGGATGTTCGGCCAAAACAGTGGAGAGTCGTTTTATCACGGCAATCCCCTTGGGCATACTGATGCCAAACTCAAGCAGGAAAGCTTGCATCTGATTGGTGGTTTTGACTTTATCCCGGACACGATGCAACGCTCGCATGGCTTGTTGGGCTTCCGTTCTGGGCTGAACAAAACGCATTGAAGGTCGTGAGGCGGCTTCACAGATGGCTTCCGCGTCAATAAAATCATTCTTGTTACTTTTGACAAAAGGACGGACAAACTGCGGTGAAATCAGCTTAGCCTCATGCCCCAAATCAGCGATCCGCCTTGCCATGAAATGCGCGCCAGCACAGGCTTCCATCACAACCGTTGCCGGAGAGCAATCGGCTAAGAATTCCATCAATTTAGTTCGGGTGAATTTTTTACGTAGCAGAGCTTTTCCCGATTGCTCCTGACAATGGACATGAAAAGAATGCTTGCCGGGATCGATGCCAATCAGTGCGATAGTGTTCATGATGGTAGCCTCTTATCAAAGATAATCACTCTGCTAATATACTGCCGTTAGAGTGAGGGGAACCATCTCATTACCTTGGGGTAATCTTTTAATGTTCCCCTCAGATGACCGTTCTGAATGGCAAGCTAAAAGCACAACTTGAGCGTTGGTATCCTAGCATCAAAATTATGAGCTAGCTGGAGTATGGTTGATAGTTCTACATTATCTATCACAGCATAACACCAATGTAGTGCCCCAAGGTTTTTTATGCTCTACTATTTGGGGAGAGCATAAAAAAGTGTGGGGCATTTATGTGGCAAAGCAGCTAAAGAAGCCACTTTAACGTATAAGTATTCATGGGCCGATAATGGGTAATAGTCCGGTTGAGTTGCCCATTTTACCGCTAAATAATTCAAGTGCCCCAG
>NZ_JAJAFY010000092.1:0-5607 GCF_025384885.1 Photorhabdus kleinii | reverse complement strand
CAGGGACAGGTGACGGCGACGTTAACCAGCACGGCGGCGGTGACGGATGTGCAGGTGTCGGCGAAGACGGCGGCGAATCAGTCATGGATAAAAGCTGATAGCCCGGTGAGTTTTGAAGAGTTGAGCCTCAGTTATCATGTCACCCGCGTAACGGTGGACAAAGAAGGCCCGCTCTACAACGAAGGCACTGATGCTTACACCTTCACGGCGACGGTGGAAGATGCGTATGGCAATCTGGTGGTGGATAAACCGATCGATATCGATTGGCAGACAGATCCAGCGGTTGACGGGTTAAAACTGACGAAGCAGAACAATTCGGTGAGTAATGCGCAGGGACAGGTCACTGTAACGTTAAGTAGTACAGTGGTAGCGATTGATGTGCAAATGTCCGCAAAAACGGCTACCCAGCAGACGCCGGTGAAGGTGGATAAAAAAGTCAGTTTTATCGGTCCTGATGAGCTTGCTTCTCTGACTGTTAGCCCAGATCACGTAACAGAAGGAGAAGGCGAGGGGCATACTTACACCTTTACTGCCACAGTAAAAGATTTTTCCGGGCAGGCGAAAAGCGGTGTTGCGGTGGCCTGGAGTGCAACAAATAGTAAGGGAGTTACCATCACTGATAAAAACTTGGTTACTCAGGTAGTGGGTGATGGTAAAACAGATGCTGATGGGAAAGCTCAGTACCAGATATATAGCAAAAGCGGCGGGTTTGTTGCTGTTATGGTAACGGCTAAAGTGAATGATTTATCTGTTGGCTCTAAGAATAAGACGGTGGAAATTAAGGCTAATGAGCAGGATGTTGCTAACTTCTTTATATTGGATTATCACCATAAAGATGGAGAATCGCTCGGGCGTTCAGTACCAAAGGAAAGAATGAACTTTGGCTGGCAAGGAATGAAGTTTAAACCTGAGTATTTGCCTGGAAAAGCAAGAATATCTGGTGGTTATATTGGAGTATATGATTCAAGTAATAGGAACGTAATTGATGTGGATAGAGAGCGTTTTCAAGTTAAAAAAGCAGGAATGGTTACATTAACTGCAACGTTTACACACCCAGAATCTGGTCGGTATTTAAAATATGTTATTCCTGATGTGAAAATTAACCATTTTATAATTTTTGATCCTAACCCGATAGGGCCGGGAATTGGTTACCCTGACTTGAATAGTCGTATTGACAAGAGGCAGCCTTTAGCTCGTTGTACAAGAGGAGATAGGATACAAGAGCGTGATCTTGGTAGCTCAATTGATTATCTGGTCAATAATTTGGATTTAAATCTTATTGATAAGGGTTTATTAGGTGACCCAACTGAAGGATTCAGTCAGGCGGCAATAAGAATGGGGGGGCTACAAATAGATGATACAAAAATTCAGGCTCATTTGTTGGATAATAGTGGTTTAGCTTCAAATGCTTATGTGGTTTTATGTGAGGAGTAGGGGGATAAGCATCATTTATAGAAGAGCATTATTTTGATAGGAAATTAGGTGTTTGTTACTTATTGGTGTTTAATTTTAATATGAGATTTAATATGTTGACACTTACAGCAGATATAGTTTCAGGAATAATGGTTTTAGAAGCGTGTCCAATTGTCATTACTGTGACTTATAGTGAAAACGTAGCCATGTTATCTTCTCGTTATTTTAACAGATTCAGCCTCTAATGAGCGATCACAGAGGTTTCTCGTACATTAGCTGTAATTAGAATTTTTACTCACCAAGGTTATTTAAAACTTGGACAGCGAGGGAAAAGTAATTATTTAATTATTCACTGAAATTAATGTAGATGATATTATTAATATGAATGTTTACGCTGATGGTATTATGTGAGAGGAGTTGGATTAAGTATTTATTACTATTGATCCTCATACATTAATCAAGGAATATGTGGAGAAAGCACTGTATCCCACTTTATGATACCTTTTGGATAAAGAATACATTGCTATTACAGTAATGGCTAAAGTAAATAGTTTATTTATGTGGGAAGTAGGGAGGATATAATAGGTAGTCAGCATCATTGTAGAATAACATTATTTTGATAGAAATTAGGTGGTTGTTACTTGTTGGTGTTTAACTTTAATATGAGGTTTAATATGTCGACACTTACAGCAGATATAATTTCAGGAATAACGGTTTTAGAAGAGTGCCCGGTTGTTATCACTGTGACTTATTCAGGCGATGAGACTCACAAAGTAACGGATTCGACTGACATAGTGTACGAGAACCCGAAAAATACCAGTTTTGATGATATCCCTCGTATTTCAAGAGATGTTGAGAAAAATACCTGTACTGCGAAATTTGTTGTTACTGCTGGTTCTGGTGCCGGTGATTTCACCATAACATTTTCAATGGATCAGGCTACGGACCCCGATGCTAAATTGGAAATTGCATTTCATTCTATTGATAAAAATGGTTTTTCATATGCAGCATTTGAACCTATCATTATTGGCGATTCGCTGATAAAAGACTTATCTCCGTCAGCGGATAATGAGGAGCCTTCTGAATCTAATGGCAGCCTCCTTATTAATCTATATGCGCTGAGTAAAACAAATGAGCCGTTACCCTATTTTCAAATTCCTCTGGTAACGGATAGAATAGTGCGTATTTTTGGGTACGATGGAAAAAACATTGCGGAGGAAATATCTCCTTTTATTCAAAAGTTAAGTAGTTATAAATATTATATTAATACGGACAAAAACGGTTTTGTTGCTTTAAGGATTTTCCCCAGTCAGAAAGGGAATGGGAATTATGCGGTTGATATATTCACAGAATTGCCGGATTTTTCAAAGAGATCTTCATCGAATATTCTGTTTATTACAAAAGATATTAACCCAACGCTTGCAACGCCAGATATTGAAGAGTTGAATGGTAATAAATTAGCGCCATCAGTAGGAAATAGTAGTACAGGTTTCCATGTGAGTATTCCATTCTATGAAGGTGTTAGACCGAAAGATAGAATTTTCTTAATGATCAAAGAAGATAATTACGAAACACCAAGTGCGTCTGTCGTAATTACTGATCTGAATCAGTTGAATAATCCGTTTATTTTAGTTCCATATGCCAGTGTTCCCAATATTGGTGGTAATGAGTTATATTATTATAGGGCTGATACAACGGGAAATATCACTATGTCATCTGCCCTCTATTTTAATCTAACGAGGTCAGCACCAAATGTACCACCAGAGATTAATCGTATATTAGCGAGACCCAGAATTTTTAGTCATATGCTACAGATGGAATTTGGCTGGCCAGCTTGGATCAATCTTAATGATATCTTAGGCGGAGGATTAGATGCCCATATTACTGTGGATAAAAAAAGTGGAATAGAGGTAAATAATGTTATCAATATACGTATTTACGTTAATGGTATTATCAGTGAGAATCCATCTTCGAAACTTTATTCTGTTGTTCCTCATACGGTAACTGCCGATGAAGTGGCGACTGGAGAGGCTATTATTCCGCTTGGTCAAGCGTCTTTTACTAATATAGATTCATATCGTGATGGTACGCCAGGCTCAGTTTATATCACTTACAGCGTAGGCCAAAAGGAATCTAAGATTTGGTTTGGATACATTGATACTGTTCCGTAGACTCATATCGTGGTGGTACGCCAGGCTCAGTTTATATCACTTACAGCGTAGGCAAAAAGGAATTTAAGGTTTGGTTTGGATACATTGATATGGTTCCAGTAGGATAACAAATTTAACGGATTGAGCTTTTACCTGTTTATGGAGAATGCGTAAGCGTTTTCCATTTTTCCGGACATGTTGCTTATTGGTGAACTGGCGATTTCTTTATTACCGAGCTATAATGCTTTATTAATCGTTGTTATTTTATTTTCAACCAAGGAATCATGGAACTAATGGTGGCAGTATGAATAATGTCAGGCATGGTGAAAAGTGATTTAATAATTACCGTAATCTTAACTCCAGATATATTGTAACTATGTCGGGTATGCTTGGATATAAATCTTATGTTATGAGTGGTGGATTTATTGCTATTACTTTAACAGCTAAAGTAAATAATTTATTTATGTGATAAACAGGAAGGAGGTAATAGATAATAAGCATCGTTGTATAAACGCATTATTTTGATAGAAAATTAAGTGTTTGTTACTTATAGATGTTTAACTTTAATATGAGGTTTAATATGTCGACACTTACAACAGATATCGTTTCAGGAATAACGGTTTTAGAAGAGTGCCCGGTTGTTATCACTGTGACTTATTCAGGTGATGAATCTAATAAAGTAACGGAAACGACTGACATAGTGTATAGTACCTCAGAAGATACCCGTTTTGATAAGATCCCTTGTATTTCAAGAGATGTCGAAAATAATATCTGCACTGCGAAATTTGTTATTACTGCTAATTCGGGTGCCCGTGATTTCACCATAACATTTTCAATGGATAAGGTTACGGACCCTGATGCTAAATTAGAAATTGCATTTCATCCTATTGATAAAAATGGTTTTTCACATGCAGCGTTTGAGCCTATCATTATTGGCGATTCGTTGATAAAAGACTTATCTCCGGCAGCGGATGATGAACGACCTTCTGAATTTAATGGTAGTCTGCTTATTAATCTATACGCTTTGAGTAAAACAAATGAGCCGTTACCCTATTTTCAAATTCCTCTGGTAACGGATAGGATAGTGCGTATTTTTGGGTATGATGGAGGACAAATTACGGAAGAAATATCTCCTTTTATTCGAAAATTAAATAGTAATAAATATTATATTAATACGGATAAAAAAGGTTTTATTGCTCTAAGGATTTTCCCCAGTCAGAAAGGGAGGGGGAACTATGCGGTTGATATGTTTACAGAATTGCCGGATTTTTCAAAGAAATCTTCATCAAATATTCTGTTTATCACAGAAGACATTAATCCAACGCTCGCGGTGCCAGATATTGAAGAATTGAATGGTGATAGGTTAACGCCATCAGTAGGAAATAGCAGTACAGGTTTTCATGTAAGTATCCCGTTCTATGAAGATGTTAAACTGAAAGATAGAATTTTTTTAATGATCAAAGAAGGTAATAATGAAAGGCAGATTCGACTAATAAGTGCAATTTTTCAGAAGGGCGGTCAGTTGCTATAGTAGGCATCTTTCTCGCCAAAGGAAAATGCACTATGGCCTATACACAACTGACCGAAACAGAAAGATACCAGATTTCCAGTTTAAGAGAAGCGGGTTTTTCACAGCTTTTCATTGCTGAGTCACTTAAGCGAAGCCCATCGACCATCAGCAGAGAATTGAAGAGAAATCAAGAAGTCCAGACATACTGCCCTGAACAGGCTCATTTGAAGGTATTGGCTCGTCGTCATTTTGCTAAGAAAGCCGTGAAAATAACGCCGGAAGTAAAAAAATGGATAAAACGGTTAATTTGGAAAGACTTAAGTCCTGAACAGGTGGCTGATTATTTAAAGCAACATAAAGGGATATCTTTGCATCATGAGACAATTTATAGACTGATTTATAAAGATAAAATAGAGGGGGGGTGATTTATGGCAACATCTGCGAATTGCCAGAAAACCCTATCGTAAACGTTATGGTAGCTATGAAAGAAGAGGCAAAATTAAAAACCGGGTCAGTATTGATGAACGCCCGGAA
>NZ_JAJAFY010000091.1:0-5629 GCF_025384885.1 Photorhabdus kleinii | reverse complement strand
CGCTTTGCGCCCGGCTCGGCAATTGTGACACCCAACATTATCCGCGCTGAGTTAATCGCCCAGTATAAGGCACTGGAATACAACGGTTATGTTCAGGATTCAAAAAGCTTTGCAGATGGGCTGATTGTTGAAGTCAATGCGCAGAATCCGAACCGGGTAGATGTGTTATGGACGGGGACACTCATCAATCAGTTGCGCGTCTTTGCACTGCTCAATCAGTTCCGCTTACAACCGGCCGCATAAGAGGTAAACATGGGTAATACATCAAACAGACTCGCGGGTACCGCTTATGTCACTGTTGACGGCATTCGAATAATGGTCGCAGGGGATTTCACCTGGAGTCCCTCAACAGTCACCCGTGAAACCTTAACGGGCATGGACTACGTACACGGTTACAAAGAGAAACCCCAGGCGGGCTTTATCTCCTGCAAAGTCCGTGACAGTGGCGGAACAACTGTCGCGGATTTTAATGACCAGACTAACGTCACAATCGTTGCTGAAATTGCGAACGGTAAAACCATTATTGGCGAGGGTATGTGGACCGTCAACACGCAAGAAGTCAACAGCGAAGATGCGACTTTTGAGGTGCGCTGGGAAGGCACCTCGGTAACAGAAAATTAATTTGGAGAATCAGCATGTTAGAAACAACAAAAACTATCGTATTGAACACCCCGATTGAAAGTAATGACGGCAAAGTCCGCTACGAGCAGATCGACCTGAAAGAACCGGTATTAATCTAGGTTGAGCAGTTTTATGAAGCACAGAACAAATCAAATCATTCAATTGCCGCTATGCGTCTGTTGATTTCATTGGTTTCAGAAATCCCCGAGCCAGTACTGAAAAAAATGGCTATCAGTGATTTTCACAAATGTCAGGAGTTCCTTCTGGGTTTTTTGGACTCGAAGCGCTCGATGGCTGGCAACAACTAGCCGCTGACGTCACATTTTATTATAAGTGGGGGCCGCGCGATGCGTGGCTTCTGACAAGATCACGGCTTGAGTGGTGGGTTGAACAAGTTAATCGAATGAATAAGGAACGAACAAATGGCTAACGCTTTTGATTTTGAATTAAATGCTGATGAGAATGTCACGAAAGTTATTGATGAAATCAATGAAAAGTTGAATAGCCTCAATCCCAACCTGGCAAAGACTAAAGAGGGGCTGAAATTTGGCGGATCTGAATCAACTGACGGGGTAGATGTGCTTGGAACAAAGTTACGCGATATGTCACGTTATGCTAAAGATAACGTCCAGCATATCGGTGACATGGTACCCCCTCTCAAAAATTTCGGTGAACTGGCAACTAAATATATGGGGATGGGGGCGAAAATTGGCGGTGTAGGAATGGCCGCATATGGCATATCGAAAGGCTTTCAGCTAATGAACGATATGGGAAAAGAAGCCTATGATTTTGATGTTGCAGCTAAAAACTCAGCAATGAACGTTCCTGATTTCACTCGAATAGCCGGAGCAATGCGATATCTTGGTATTAGCGCTGGTGATGCTAAAAAGTCAGTAGAAAGCTTCTATGGA
Organism: Photorhabdus kleinii; assembly: GCF_025384885.1. Lineage (NCBI taxonomy): Bacteria > Pseudomonadati > Pseudomonadota > Gammaproteobacteria > Enterobacterales > Morganellaceae > Photorhabdus > Photorhabdus kleinii. The sequence goes on along the minus strand of NZ_JAJAFY010000091.1, from coordinate 4,097 downwards.
GTTTTGAATCATCCACTACAGGGAAGAAGGGAAGAAGCCAGAGCGGAATTAACAAAGATGGGTGTTCCTCTCTATGAAAATGAACACGGAACGATTGATGTATACAAGACTTTCCCGGAAGTCGTCAGGGCCATGCAGCAATATCCGTCCGATGTTCAAAATACCATTGCTGAAAAAATTGGTTTAGATGAACACGGGTTGGCTTTGGCACGTAAAGGACCAGAAATATATCAAGAACTATTGAGTAAGGCCGATCGAGATGGGTTAACTAGGTCACAGGCCGATAATGATAAATTAAATCAATATAACGATAAAAAGAATGATTTGGATGCCCGTCTTGAAGGAATAACGAATCGAGCTAAAATTGCGTTTGCTAATTTCGCATTAGGGGATGGTTATGATTATATGAAGGAACAGGCGGAAAAGCGGGAAGCTTATTCCGATACTCTTTATAGCGGTTATAAAAAAGGCGATTTACGCGACAGGGCATTAAACGATGTCAAGTTCATGAAAAGCCTTTCATTTGGCGAGCGTTTCTCTTTACAGTTTGGTGAACCCGATAAAGATTTAGAGAAAAAGATTAATGATCGATTTAGTGCCGCATGGGAAAGCGAAAAACGTAAGCATGATGCTGGTAAAATAAAAGATGAAGCTATTCCCCAACCGCCAAAAATAGAACCACTAAAAATAGAACCTCCTAAATATCCCGATCCTTACGCCAAGCCGGTAAAGGATTCGTTTGGTTTGAGAAATAAAAATCCGGGAAATGTACGCGACGCACCTAATGGGATAGGGTATGTGCAAGGGAAAAGTGGAACATTTGTTAAGTTTGGTAATGATCACGATGGCCTCTCTGCATTAGCTCGTCAGTTAATGTTGAATGGTGACAGAGGGAAAAATACCGTTAATAGCACAATTAGCAAATATTCACCGCCAGGAGGTGTAGATAGAAACAATACTCAGGCATATATTAACTTTGTCTCAAAAGAGACAGGCTTTCTTCCCAATCAACAATTAGATATGCATGACCCCAAGGTACTTGAAAATCTAATGGTAGCTATGATTAAACAAGAAAATCATGGTCAACAGCCGTTTAGCCAAAAACAAATCGCGGATGCAATAACTGCCGCTATCTTTGACCCCCGTTGGCAAGGGAAGCGTGACAGATATTATCTGAATCAACAACGCATGATAAATCAACCCGCATTGCCTGAATCGGATAAGCGCCCTCCCTCTATCTTTGCCAATCAAGCAAACAATAGCGAGCTTGCTCAGAACATAGCTGACGCCATCCAGTCAACGATTGGTGAAAACAAACTCCAGGTAGAAATCACGATTGTCAGCGATAAGACTGGGGAACGGCAGCAATTTAATGCAAAAACCGGGGGTCGGGTAACAACATCTATGCAGTATCCGTGATCACCTCTTAATGCTGTTTAACAGTTTAATCTTGAATTTATGATGAACTTGATTGATGCTTGCTCAGTTCAATTAAATGAAGAGGTTGGTAATGAAAAGGTTTGGTTATTTTCTGTTGATCCTTGGTTTGATATGGCTTCTTGTAGCTTTTAATATGGAAACAACCGTACCATCGGACTATGGAAGTGGCAGGATTAGCAATATTGGTATGATTGCATCGCAGCATAATCATGTTTTTTTCGGAGCGTTTGTTACATTCTGTGGGTTTATGATGCTTTTGTTCGGGAGATCATCAAGTGATGCAATATGTTCTTATTGCACTGAATTCGTCAATAAAAATGCTATCAAATGTAAACATTGTGGTAGTGATATTCGAACCACGAATTCAGCTGAGGCCCTTGCGCACACGTTGGTATTAAATTCAGAATATTTGAAGAAAGCTGAAAACTATCATCATTACGATTTTGTTGATAAAGATTCTAACATTCTAAAACAAAAAGTGGTTGATTTTTGTTCTCTGTGCTTATCATACATTGATGAAGTGGAGTGTAAAGGAGGTAATGGAGATGCTGCGGAGCGTAAGGTAGCATCAATGGTTGCCGACATTACAACTCATTTAACGGAAGAGCAAGCAAAGAAATTTAAAAAGATTTGCGAATTTCATCTTCCTTGAGATAGCTAGCCCCACTACGGGCCTTTCGCGTACCACCGCACAGGCAGACAGAACCCCATTCATAAAAACGACTTTTTAAGCATGGAAAACCGCTGGTAGTTATCTCAAGCCAAGGATGGCTCAAATAATCACCTTTTCTTACATTATTGTGTGGGTTATTATTAACTAGTAGCAAGCAAGGGGGTGTTATGAACACAGTTTACAAAGCACATTTTGGTGATCAACAAGTTAATTTTGTTGTGAATGTCATCCATGATGATATGTGGATTGCCGAGTGTGATGAATTAGGGTTGGTGACCGAAGCTAAAACCTATGATGAATTGACAGAGCGAGTGTGGGAGATAGCTCCCGAACTATACGAGATGAACCTGAATGGTAATCCTGATGTGATGAAAATTAGTTTCGTTCAGGAACAATCTTACGATTCAAGGATAGCGCTCTAACATGGGATCTGGCTTATATCCACAACTTAAAGAAATCTTATTGGCGCATGGGTGTTACTTCGTCAGACAAGGTAAAGGCAGTCATGAAATATGGCGTAGTGATATAACCAATAAAGCATTTAGTGTGCCATACACGATAGTCTCTAAGCATACCGCTAATGCAATTCTGAAACAGGCAGGAATCAAAGAAAAAATCTGATGATTTTGCTTATGTCAGACCGAAGACCCTAATGTGGGTTTACAGTGCAACTTGCCAAAAGATAACCCGCCATCAGAGCGGGTTATTTTATCGATTATTTTTTTGGACTCTATCAGCTTCTCCAAACGATCTAGTCGGTTGATCATTTCAATAGTTAGGTTTGTTGGTTGCTGAAGATAAATAAAATCCATGCCTGTTTGATTAAATTGCTTTTTTCGTAACCCTGCACTGGTAGCTTTCTCCACCATGCTCATTGACAAAGTAGCTCACGGCGTCACCAGTAAGTCTGTTGATGGCTACGTTCTGCATAGTGCGCCATTCGCCCCCACGAGACCACTCTATGCGATATTGTATTTGCTCATTTGTGACTACGGGATTAACTACACGGAAATGGGTTGAATCCCGACCTTGTGGTTCCCCATCTTCCCAAACAATGACAAGGCCAGTCCATTTCGCGCTTTTACCGTTTTTAACGCAATTTGTACCGGAAAATTCTGGCCACCCTTTGACATCAAAGCAAAGAGTATTCGGATCTGATAAATAAATTGAAGGCCAGATAGATGTAATGGTGTTACCTAGGGATTCATTTTCACAAATAATAGGAGATGCAGAAAACGCCATCATGGGTATTGATAATACTAATGCCGCAAAACTTTTTAAATATTTCATCGGTTTCACTCCGTTAATAAATTATTCATTACTTTGAATGAAACACAATTAATGAGCAATGGTTAACATTATTACGCCGCTTAACTGCGGTTTTTTTGTGTCTAAAGTAACCACAAGGTGGTGATATGCCATTGATTAAAGACGCCATTTCATCATTTTTGGGGAAAGATCAGGAATGGAAGTGGTCTGAACATCTACACCCGGCATCATTTCGGGGTGTACCCTTTGCCGTGGTTTCAGGTGAAAGCGTTTTCGGCAGACGGCAAGCCGTGCATGAATATCCTTATCGTGATACGGCGTGGATTGAAGACCTTGGACGCAGTAGCCGAAAAATCACCTTGCGCGGCTTTATTATTCAAGACAGTAAAGTTTATTCCGCGCCGGATGTAATCACTCAACGTAATAATTTGGTGGCAGCGTGTGAAGAAGGAGTAAGCGGCACGCTCATTCACCCCACGCTTGGGGAGTTAACTGTCAGCGTCACTGAATCGGGCTTACGTGTAAATGAAAGTGCGGATAATGGCCGGGTGTTTGAGTTCACGCTTACAGTGATTGAATCTGGCCTGAAAGTCTTTGCTGTCACAAATAGCACGGCGGCAGACAGCAAAGTAAATACAAATTGGCTCAGAACGGCTACAACAACCGCTGCAAAATTTATCGCTATGGTGAAAGGCGAGATCCGCACTGTCACACA
>NZ_JAJAFY010000090.1:0-7078 GCF_025384885.1 Photorhabdus kleinii | reverse complement strand
TTCGCGGGTACGCAGACGTATCAGGTCGCCTTCAAATTCAGCAAAGGTGGCCAGTACGTTGAAGAACATTTTCCCCATCGGGTCTGCCGGATCGTAAATATTGGTTCCAAGCGCCAGTTTCACTTCTCTGGACTGCAATGTATCAGCTATTTCACGAGCGTCAGGTACTGAACGCGCCAAGCGGTCAAGCTTGGGAACAACCAGCGTGTCTCCACTACGCACGGCAGCTAGTGCCTGATCCAGACCAGGCCTTTGCCGGTTTGAACCCGTCAGCCCTTTGTCGATGTAAATTCTGTCCGGGGAGACACCGAGTTTTACCAACGCTTCCTGTTGGGCAGTCAAATCCTGTTTATCAGTGGAGCAGCGGGCATAGCCAATCCGTATTTCAGTCATAAAGTGTACGTTTAAGGGGCCGTGAAAGAGATTGATACCGTACCAGTTATATGAGACAACGTCAGCAGTGATTTTCTCTGAAGCGCAAATTTAATTTTTACCGTCCGCAGAGCGATCCTCTTACGGACATATTCAGTGCGAGGTCAGGATGACATCCCGTCGAAAAGATAAAGGTAAAAGACTCACCGTTTTAACGGATGCAGAAAAATTCGCACTGTATGGCCTGCCTGACTTTGATGAAGGCCAGCAGTTGGAGTATTTGTCGCTTACGGCAGATGAGCTGGCGCTGGCAAACAGTCGCCCCGAAATACTGTCGCAGATTTATTGTATCCTTCAAACGGGTTATTTTAAGGCCAAACACGCCTTCTTTCATTTTTCACCGAAGGATGTGGAAAGTGATTTCGATTTTGTGGTTCAGCGTTACTTTCGTGGGGTATCCCTTACCGACAGAACTATTACCACCCATGAATATTACGCCCAGCGTAAGCTTATTACCGACTTCTTTGGGTACCGTCAGTGGTCAGGTTCCGTTGGCCCGCAGCTGGATGCCCGCGCAGCGCAGATTGTGCATCGTGATATTACCCCTGGATTTGTTGCTACCGAACTTATCTGCTGGCTGAATGAAAAGAAAATCGTTCGACCAGGATATTCCACACTCCAGAAAATAATCAGTAAAGCACTGTCAACTGAGCGGCAACGACTGGCGGGCATACTGTTGTCCTCCCTTGATACAGAAACACAGCGCGTGCTGAATTCACTTCTGAAGAAAGATGATGCGCTGTCGGGACTGGCTGTGTTGAAGCAGGAAGCAAAAGATTTTCGGTGGCGACAAATGTCGAGGGAAAGGGATAAACGAAACCAGTTGGCACCGATATATCAGAAGGCTCGACAATTGCTACCCGAACTCGGGATTTCACAACAAAATTTGCTGTACTTCGCCAGTCTGGTCAACTTTTATACCATCCACGATTTGCGTAACCTCAAAACCGAACAAACCTGGTTATATCTGATGTGCTATATCTGGCTTCGCTACCGTCAGCTGTCAGATAACCTCACCAGCGCCATGATGTGGCACATGAAGCAGACAGAAGAACGCTGCAAGGAAGAGGCCAGAAAAAACTTTGAAGCAGACGTTCTGCAACGGCAGCAGGAGAATAATAAAGTCGGTCGTGTTATCCCTGTTTGTCGATGATGATGTGACGGATAGCATCCCCTTTGGTGAGGTACGCCAGCGAGCCTGGAAAATCATGCCCAGGGAAACTCTTCAAAGCACCGCACAGCGAATGCGGGTTAAACCAGCCAGTCGGATGGCTCGACAATGGGAGGCGGTTGACACTCAGGCGGCTCATATACGACGCCATTTACGGCCGCTGTTTTGTACTCTGAATTTTTCCAGTGTGACGCCTGAATGTCCCTGGCTTGCTGCACTGGCATGGGTCAGAACTACTTTTTCAAAGCAATTGCGGTTGACGCAGCGGCCGCTGGCAGAATGCCCTCCTGCGACGCTCCCGCCACGACTGCGAACCTGGTTATTGAGCGTTGTTGATGAAAAAGATATGCCGACAGAGCTTCATGCCGATCGTTATGAATTCTGGCTTTACCGGCAAATCAGAAAACGACTGGAGGCAGGAGAGCTTTATCTTGATGACAGCCTGCAGCATCGCCACCTTTCAGACGAGCTGGTTTCCGTAGAGGAAAAATCCGATATTCTTGCCCAGATGGATATCCCGTTTTTACGTACTCCGGTCGAACATCAACTGGATGAACTGACCCGCGAACTGCATAACCAGTGGATAGCGTTCAACAGAGAACTTAAACAGGGTAAGTTGTCACATCTGGAGTTTGATCATGATACACAGAGACTAAGCTGGCGTAAGTCGGATTTAACAGAGCCATCGGACAGTGTGACGGATTTTTATTCACAGCTGCCCCTGTGTGAGCTGGCTGATATTTTTCGCTTTGTTAATCAACGGTGCCAGTTTCTGTCGGCCCTGACACCGCTACAACCCCTGTATGTGAAAACAGGAGCTGATGCAGACAGCCTGATGGCTGTAATAATGGCACAGGCCATGAATCACGGTAATCTGACTATGTCCCAGACCAGCGACATTCCTTACCATGCGCTCAATGATTCCTACGAGCAATATCTGCGTCTCTCCACGCTGAAGGCAGCATGTGACTGCATTGGCGACGGAATTAAGACGCTTCCTGTCTTCCCATATTACTCCCTGGAGTTAGGGGAGCTGTATGGCGCTGTCGATGGGCAAAAATTCAGCGTTGAGCGTCCGACTATCAAAGCCCGTGCATCAAAAAAATATTTTGGGCTTGGGAAGGGCGTGGTGGCTTACACCCTGCTATGCAACCATATTCCACTCAATGGTTATCTCATTGGGGCTCATGAGTATGAAGCACATCACGTTTTCGATATCTGGTACAGAAATACCAGCGGGATTGTACCAACGACGATAACCGGTGACATGCACAGTATTAACAAGGCTAATTTCGCCATTCTTCACTGGTTCGGCCTGCGTTTCGAACCCCGCTTTACCTCGACAGCGGACATGCTGAAAGAATTATACTGCGCGGATGATCCGGAACGTTATAAAAAATGTCTTATCCGGCCTGTAGGGCAGATAAATCAGAAAGTTATCATTGATGAAAAACCACACCTGGATCAGATTGTCGCCACATTGGGGATGAAAGAAATTACTCAGGGAGCCCTTATCCGCAAACTGTGTACCTATTCAGCGGAAAACCCGACAAGAAAGGCATTGTTTGAATTTGATAAACTGATCCGTAGTCTTTACATTCTCCGGTATCTTCGTAACCCGCAGGTGGCCAGAAATAGCCACCGGCCGCAAAATCGCATTGAATCCTGGCATCAGCTTCGTTCAGCGATCGCACAGGTTGGTGGCAAAAAAGAGCTGACAGGTCAGAATGATATTGAACTGGAAATCAGCAATCAGTGTGGGCGCCTGCTCAGCATCATTATTATTTATTATAACTCCGCCCTGCTGTCGCGGTTGCTGCAGAAGTATGAGAATGTCGGTAACACCCGGGGACTTGCTCTTCTCAGACGAATGTCGCCCGTAGCCTGGCAGCATATATTTCTGAACGGCCATTACACCTTTATCAGTGAAGGGAAAGAACTCGATCTAGACGCCATGATTGCAGGACTGACGTTGTCATAGTCAAGCCCGCAAAATTTTGGCGGCTTCCCGCTTACAACCCCAATACTGGTATCTATGCCCACAGATCTGGTTCGAGGGGCTTTGATTGGTACCTTTCGCACAGTTGATGGTGATAAGAAAAATACGTTCAAACGTGGAGCCGATACTTTCCCTCAGATTGACCGTGATTGTTTCGTTATAGACGCGGCAAACTTACAGAGGTTTATGGGTATCTTAGGAGCTGAATATCCTGAAAACGAACGTTTAAAGTTGGGGAATTTTGTTGCGGACAGAAAGGCAGAGGCCGTTATTAGTGGGGACAAATTCTTCCAGCGCCACGCAGCTATTTTAGGTAGCACCGGCTCAGGTAAAAGCTATGCAGTAGCTCTTATCTTGGAGCGAGCATCGAAACTAAAATATCCGAACATCGTGGTGTTCGATATGCATGGTGAGTATGCCCCCTTGGCTAATGCCGAAAAAGGTGGTTTTGCGACACGTTTCCGTATTGCTGGTCCTGCGGACTTGGAACACCCGAAGGATGATGCACTTTTTCTCCCTTATTGGCTACTCAACCGAGATGAAATGCTTTCAATGATCCTTGATCGAAGCGATCAAAATGCTCCTAATCAGGCATCACGTTTTACTCTCCATGCCCGGGCTCTGAAACAACTGACGCTAGAAAAAGAGGGAAAAGTCGACGTTCTTAAAACATTCACAGTAGACTCGCCTGTACCATACTCACTTGAGGGACTACTCGAGTTGCTTCGAAAGGACAATGTAACCAAAGGTGTTGGTAAAAATGGTAGCTCTATAACAGGCGAATGGGAAAATAAATTAACACGTTTCATTTCCCGACTTGAAGCCAAGCTCGACGATCGTCGATATGGTTTTATGTTTGCTCCTCCATCAGCAGCGAATGAATACGGATGGCTCGGTGCTCAGGTACAACGATTACTTACATCTGATAGTGGTCAGGGAATAAAGATTATTGATTTTTCTGAGGTTCCCTCTGATGTCTTGCCTGTTGTTACAGGAACTCTTGCACGACTTTTGTATGATGTACAATTCTGGACAGAACCTACCAAACGGTCGCCAGTCACACTTTTATGCGATGAAGCCCATTTGTATCTGCCGGTACGTAACGACGCGGATGCAGTACAAAAGCAGGCATTAGGCGCGTTCGAACGTATCGCTAAAGAAGGACGAAAGTATGGATTCTCCCTTTTGGTAGTGAGTCAGCGACCATCGGATGTTAGCAAAACTATTCTGAGTCAGTGTAATAATTTCCTGTCTTTACGTCTTACCAACGATTCAGATCAAGGAGTGATAACTCGTCTGATGCCTGATTCGCTGGCCGGACTCACGAGTATCCTGCCACTTCTTGATACTGGTGAAGCGTTGATGTTAGGTGATGCCGTATTATTGCCATCACGAATCCGACTGGACAAGCCTGTAATCACTCCTGATAGTGCTACCCGGGATTTCTGGAAGGAATGGGGTTGCCAACCAGCTAATACCGAAGCTATTAATCTTGCAGTTGAAGCATTGCGCAGCCAGACGCGAGACAAGCCATGTTAATCGGTTACGCGCGGGTTTCAACACAGGATCAATGTCTTGATTTACAGAGAGAAGCTTTAATAAAAGCCGGGTGCGAAAAAATATTTGAGGACACGGTGAGTGGTATGCGCTCTGATCGTCCCGGCCTAGCTAAGGCGATGGAAATATTGCGTAAAGAGGATACTTTGGTCGTCTGGAAGCTGGATCGTCTTGGCCGAAGCGTTAAACACCTGGTAGATATGGTTGGAAATCTGCACAAACAAGGTATCCAGTTTAAAAGCCTCACTGATGCTATCGATACTGGCACGCCATCAGGACGTTTTTTTTCCATGTAATGGCTAGTCTTGCTGAAATGGAGCGCGAACTGATTGTGGAACGCACTCGCGCTGGACTAGAGGTTGCCAAGCAGTTAGGTCGTAAAGGAGGGCGGAAGCCTAAAATGACCGGCAGCAAAATTGAATCAGCCAAAAAACTACTGGCCAGTGGTATCCCTCCCAGAGATGTAGCTAAAGATCTCGGTGTCTCTGTACCAACGTTGTACCGTTGGTTACCGGCATCAAAGCATTCTTAGATTGCATGCGCATGCAGGAATTTACGGTTTTACATACCCCACAAAAAGTGAAACCGTAAGTTTCTGTTCAAATGCTCCCGCTAGTCAATACTGGGGTTCTACGCCGGCCAATGGCATTCGGTTAAGATCTTGCCGGCGCATCAAAAGAGTTCCACCGTGTTCGGGGTTTCATCGATTTTCGTGGATAGTGTCGTCCTGGTCTCACCCGTTGGGTCATCTTGGGGTCGTTTGGCGAAAGGGAAATTAAAGTACGCTAAGGGGGTTCTACGCCGGAACCCCAGATTTTTCCGGTCGTTGAATTTATCCCCGGTTGAGTAGCTTTATCCCGTCAGCCCGCAATTGACCATCTGGAGAAATATGTCTGTACAGGGTTTGCCGGGTTATTCCCAGTTCCTGGCATAACGTACTGACTTTTGTCTCTGGTCGTCCCATTGATGCCATTGCCAGGCGCAATTTTAGGGGTTTCAGGAGCAATGGAGCAGTAAACACCGTTAAACGGTCAATTTAAATAGCCAAAAATTGGGTAGCCAACTGACATCGTGAATTGCTATTTTTAGCCAGTCTATCTACGATAGCTAAATAACCTTTACTCATCTTGGACGTATATTCATAATAGGTAATCCTAGAAGAGAATACTAAGGCCGCTTTTGCGGTCTTTCTTCTGTCTGTGACATACTGTGCTACGCGAAAAATTACCGCCATTACACCTTTCATTTTCTCAGGAATTGATTCTTTCAAAAATACTCACCAATATTTCCCGCCCCACACTAACAATAACTAACTGTAAAAAAACAAAATATTGAAACGCCGATGGCGCCATTTTTCATCTGGTCAATGTGATCGTTGGCTGATACTTTATCAAATTTACTGAATTGTTGGCGGTTATCGCAGCTACCCGGTCACTACCCCTTGCTTGACCGTCTGGAAAATGGTGATGTATTGATTGTCACAAAATTGGATCGTCTCGGTCGTAATGCGATGGATATCAGGAAAACAGTGGAGCAACTGGCCGAATTAGGCATTCGGGTGCATTGTTTGGCATTGGGTGGCGTTGATTTGACCAGTCCAGCAGGAAAAATGACGATGCAGGTGATTTCAGCGGTCGCTGAATTTGAACGTGATCTTTTACTCGAGCGCACTTATTCGGGGATAGCGAGAGCGAAGGATGCAGGAAAACGCTTTGGACGCCCACCGGTATTAAATGAAGAAAAAAACAGAGGGTACTCGAACGAATTCAGTCTGGTGTAAGCATAAGTGCAATTGCCAGGGAATTCAGAACCACACGGCAAACAACTCTGAGAGTTAAAGCAAAACAGCAAATACCTACTGTTTAAAAAATGGTCTTAACGTGGGATATTTTCCGTTTTCCAAGCGGACCCCTAATACT
>NZ_JAJAFY010000009.1:0-109884 GCF_025384885.1 Photorhabdus kleinii | reverse complement strand
CAAGAACGGGGGTTGTATAAATAATGACTGTCAACGTTGAAGCCCTAATTAATAGTTTGGGGAAAACTTATCAGGAAATTTTTGATGAAGGATTAATTCCTTATAAAACTAAGCCATCAGGTTTCTCTGGTGATGAAGTGGTATGTCTGGATATGGTAAGAGAGGGAGTTTTTCTGGCGTTTTATCGCGAGGGAAAGCGTTTAAAAGAAATTACATTGACTCTATTTGATGAAAAGAAACCCTTATATCAATTTTCGAATGAGTTACCATCTCCTTTAGTTTCTCAAATGTCACGACAGTGGGTTCATGAGCAGTTTGGGGAGCCTGAAAAATCACAGCCTCCAGAGGTAATAATGAAGCGTCAATTTGGATGGGCTGATTTATACACTGTTTTGGATTTTCGCATACCAACCAGTATGCAGGTTGATTACGATCTGCTGGAACAAGTGAAATCAATTGCATTCTTACCCACATCAGAAGTCCGTTGGTAATCAATAAGTTATGAGTGGTTATTTTTGAAAGCCAATTCATTTGCGAGCAGTTTGGAAAGTTAAGTCTTAGATGAATTGGCTAAATCAAGAGCTGAGGTTATATAAATAATGACTATCAATGTTGAAGCATTAATTAATTGTTTAGGTAAATCTTATCAGGAAATTTTTGATAAAGGGCTAATCCCTTATAAGACAAAACCGACAGGTTTTCCCGGAGATTCTGATATATCTCTTGATATGGTTAAAGAAGGGATTTTCTTATCATTTTTGCGGGAAAATAAAATACTTACTGAGATAACGTTGACTTTAATTGATCACAAACGACCTAATTTTATATTTCCTAATGAATTGCCTTCCCCTTTGATACTGCTGATGTCTAGGCAATGGATTCATGAACATTTTGGTGAGCCAGAAAAATTACTTCCGCCAAGGAAAAGGTTAACGAGAGAAATTGGCTGGACTGAGTTATATACCTTATTGGATTTTCGTATTCCAACTAGCATGCAAGTTGATTATGATTTGCTGGAGCGGGTCAGATTGGTGACTTTTTTACCCACATCAGAAGTCCGTTGGTAATCAACAATAGATGGACGGTTATCTTCGAAAGCCAATTCATTTGCGAGCAGTTTGGAAAGTTAAGTCTCAGATGAATTGGCTAAATCAAGAGTTGAGGTTATATAAATAATGACTATCAACGTTGAAGCCCTAATTAATAGTTTGGGGAAAACTTATCAGAAAATTTTTGATGAAGGATTAATCCTTTATAAAACCAAACCCGCTCTGTCTTTACTGATTTATGTTAACACATAACCCCCATTAAAGGGGTTTATGTGTGTAGATATAATTGCTACAATATACATCTATACACAAAACCCCCTTTAAAGGGGGTTAATGTGGAGATGGAGAGTTGGATAAGGTCACTGCAATTAAAACATTAGACGAATTCGGTAAGATGGGTAAAAACATCTTTCTTTTGCGGGACTTGGAAGTCATTTTTGCTGATGAAACGTTACGAACATTGAAGAAATCCATCGACCGTCTTATCAAATCGGGGTTATTGGTGCGCATCACCAAAGGGATTTATGCAAATGCTCGCATGAGCTTGGGAGCGTATCCGTTGGAAAGTATCGCAATCAATATCAGGCGTGGAGAATATAACTACATCAGCCTTGAGTCTGCGCTGTCCCAGTATGGAGTTATCTCGCAAATCCCTATTGATAGACTCACGATCATGTCAACAGGCAGATCAGGGGAGTTTGAGACTCCCTGGGGGGTCATTGAGATTACGCACACGAACAGGAGGCCAAGCGAAATTCTGAAAGGAACGCTGGAAAGCCGGGGGCCGATGCGTATCGCTAAAAAAGAAACAGCTATTCGTGATTTAAGGCGAGTAGGCAGAAACACATATCTGATCCAACAGGAGGAATTGGAATATGCCTGATAAAGCTGATTTTAATATTATTGTCGATGAAATCGTTACTCAGGATGGGCTTGCCAACATCAGGCCCGTGGTTGAGAAAGAACTGCTGCACTATGACATTTTATATTGCTTGGCTAAAGATGGTTTACTGAAGACCTTGACTTTTCAGGGGGGAACGTCGCTAAGGCTATGCTATGGTTCTAACCGGTTCAGTGAGGATTTAGACTTTGCTGGTGGCCGAAACTTTTGTTCGGCAGACTTGAACAGGATTAAAGAGAGCGTCGAAAAGTATCTGGGGGAACGTTACGGTCTTGAGGTTACGGTAAAGGAGCCGAACGAACTCAGAAAAGAACCTGAGTATGCCGATGTGAAAATCGATAAATGGCAAGTTTCCGTCACTACAGCACCAGAGCGGAAGGATTTGCCAAAACAGCGTATCAAGATTGAGATTGCAAACATTCCGGCGTATACCAAGAATCCGCGCCCATTAACACGCAATTACTCTGTTTTACCTGATGGCTACTCAGAAACAATCGTATCGGTGGAAGAGTTAACTGAGACCATGGCTGATAAGCTGGTTTCATTCCCCGCAACAACCAAACATATTCGTCATCGTGACATGTGGGATTTGGTCTGGTTGAAACAGCAGGGGGTTGCCCCTGATGTCAGCCTGATCGAACGCAAGCTGTCGGATTATCATTTAACTGAATTTGCTGATTTGCTCCAGGCACGACTGGACTCTATTCAAGCGCTCATCGCCTCAGGCACATTCCAGGAAGAAATGAAACGCTTTATCCCTGCGCCAGTTTACAGCAGGACTATAGGGAAGGCTGATTTCATGCGCTACCTCGAAAACACACTGAAAGAACTACTCATTACAGTGCAAAAAGGGTTGTATGCAGAGGAAAACAACGACATTCCTTTTAAGATGTAAGGATTTTAGACATAAAAAAAGCCAGTTACAGCTCTGGCTGAGCCTGTAATTTGATTTATTCACTTCTCATTACCTTTCAATAGAATATTTTGTTTAGAAAAATAATAAAAACACATCAAGAATATTCATCACATTGATATAAAAGACTATTCTCCTGCTATTATCTCAGTCATGTATTAATATTCCAGCACACTGGTATTACCTTATTAAAAGTGAGTTCTTACAAACTATTATTAATGATTTTGTAAATTAATCATAAATATAAGTAAATATTTACTCTAAATAATTATATAAAGGTAAAGTTATTTTATTGTCTGTATTTTATTTTTTAATGTAAGCAAGTTTTGTGATTTATTATATTTTTCCTCACACATCATCACTGTGTATAGCGCCTTTAGAAGGCAGGAGGACCTGATGTTCTAAAGGCACATGTTTGATCTGGTCCCTCTCTTATACATAACGATGGTGATTATTTTTTTGCGCGAAAAAACCTGTTTCTCATGATAAACCTCAATTCAGGAGTCCGTATGAATCAACTCGCCAGTCCCCTGATTTCCCGCACCGAAGAGATCCACAACTTACCCGGTAAATTGACCGGCCTTGGTTATACCTCAGTGTTTGATGTGGTACGTATGCCGCGTGAGCGTTTTATTCGTGAGCATCGTGCTGATCTAGGGCGCAGTGCTGAAAAAATGTATGACCTGGCAGTGGGCTATGCTCATCAGGTGTTACATCATTTTCGCCGTAATTCTCTTAGTGAAGCTGTTCAGTTTAGCTTGAGAAGTCCGTTCTCTGTATCAGGCCCGGATTACGCCAATCAGTTTCTGGATGCAAACACGGGCTGGAAAGATAAAGCACCGAGTGGTTCGCCGGAAGCGAATGATGCGCCGGTAGCTTATCTGACTCATATTTATCAATTGGCCCTTGAACAGGAAAAGAGTGGCGCCAGTGCCATTATGAATACGCTGGTGGAGCGCCGACCCGATATCGGGGCTTTGTTAATTAATGATAAAGCGATCAATGAGGTTGTACCGCAATTACAATTGGTTAATGAAATTCTGTCCAAAGCCATTCAGAAGAAACTGAGCTTGGCTGATTTGGAAGCGGTAAATGCCAAACTCTCCACCACCCGTTACCCGAATAATCTGCCGTATCATTATGGTCATCAGCAGATTCAGACAGCTCAGTCGGTATTGGGTACCACGTTGCAAGATATCACCTTGCCACAGACGTTGGATCTGCCGCAAAACTTCTGGGCAACAGCAAAAGGAAAATTGAGCGATACGACTGCCAGTGCTTTGACCCGACTGCAAATCATGGCGAGTCAGCTTTCGCCGGAACAACAGAAAATCATTACAGAAACCGTTGGTCAGGATTTCTATCAGCTAAATTATGGTGACAGTTCGCTTACGAAGAACAGTTTCAGCGATATGACTATACTGACTGGCCGAACAAGTTTGACTGTACCCCAGGTAGAACTGATGTTGTGTTCAACTGTCGGGGGTTCTACGGTGGTTAAGTCTGATAATGTGAGTTCTAGTGACACGACAGCGACGCCATTTGCTTACGGTGCCCGCTTTATTCATGCCGGCAAACCAGAGGCGATTACCCTGAGTCGCAGTGGCGCGGAGGCGCATTTTGCTCTGACGGTTAACAATCTAACCGATGACAAGTTGGACCGTATCAACCGCATCGTGCGCCTACAAAAATGGCTGAATCTGCCCTATGAAGATATTGACCTGTTGGTGACTTCTGCTATGGATGCGGAAGCGGGAAATAGTGCGCTGTTGATGAACGACAATACGCTGCGTGTGTTGGGAGTGTTCAAACATTATCAGGCGAAATACGGTGTTAGCGCCAAACAATTTGCTGGTTGGCTGCGTGTGGTGACCCCGTTTGCCATTACACCGGCAACTCCGTTCTTAGATCAGGTGTTTAACTCCGTCGGCGCCTTTGATACGCCGTTTGTAATAGATAATCAGGATTTTGTCTATACATTGACCACCGGGGGAGATGGGGCGCGTGTTAAGCATATTAGCACTGCACTGGGCCTTAATCATCGTCAGTTCCTGTTATTGGCGGATAATATTGCTCGCCAGCAGGGAAATGTCACGCAAAGCACGCTCAACTGTAATCTGTTTGTGGTGTCGGCGTTCTACCGTCTGGCTAATCTGGCGCGTACATTGGGGATAGATCCAGAGGCTTTCTGTGCCTTGGCTGATCGATTAGATGCAGGTACAGACATCGTCTGGCAGCAATTGGCAGGAAAACCCATCATCACTGCACCGCAAAAAGATTCCCCATTGGTGGCGGATATTCTGAGTTTGCTGCAAGCGCTAAGTGCGATCGCTCAATGGCAACAACAGCACGATTTACCCGTTGAAACCTTACTTTTACTGTTGAGCAACAACTCTACCTTCACTGCTCAGGGCACTGACGATCAATTGAATTTTATCCGTCAGGTGTGGCAGAACCTGAGCAGTACGTTTGTGGATGCCTCGTTGTTATCCCGCAGTGGTGCGCCATTAGTTGATACCAATGGTCAGGCTATTGACTGGTTTGCTCTGCTCTTGGCAGGTAATAGCCCGCTTATTGATAAGGTTGGTCTGGTGACCGATGCAGGTCTGGAAAGTGTTATAGCAACTGTGGTCAATGCACAAAGTTTGTCTGATGCAGATAAAAAGCTGGCAATCACCACTCTGAAAAATACGTTGAATCAAGCACAGCGAACTCAGCAAGGCGTGGCCGTCAGTCTGTTGGCGCAGACTCTGAATGTGAGTCAATCATTGCCCGCATTGTTGCTGCGTTGGAGTGGAAAAACTGTCTATCAGTGGTTGAGTGCGACTTGGGCATTGAAAGATATCGTTAAAACCGCCGCCGATATTCCCGCTGACTATCTGCGTCAATTACGTGAAGTGGTACGCCGCTCCTTGTTAACCCAGCAATTCACGTTGAGTCCTGCAATGGTGCAAACCTTGTTGGACTATCCAGCCTGGTTTGGTGCTTCCGCAGAAACAGTGACCGATATTAGTTTGTGGATGCTCTATACCCTGAGCCGTTATAGCGATTTATTGCTCCAAGTGGGTAAAGCTGGTGGTACCGAAGATGATGTACTGGCCTACCTGCGCACGGCTAATGCTACCACGCAGTTTAGCCAAGCTGATGCTGCACAAACGTTAGCAACTCTGTTGGGTTGGGAGGCTAACGAACTGCAAGCCGCTTGGGCGGTATTAGGCGGGATTGCTAAAACCACTCCGCAACTGGATACGCTTCTGCGTCTGCAACAGGCACAGAACCAGACGGGTCTTGGTGTTACACAGCAACAGCAAGGCTATCTTCTGAGTCGTGGCAGTGATTATACCCTTTGGCAAAGCACCGGTCAGGCGCTGGTAGCTGGTGTATTCCATGTCAAGGGTAGTAACTGAGTACGTTCACTATCTGAGTGGATTTGATTTTTCCGTACGGCCCCAATGAGGCTGTTTCTAAACCGCCATTTAAGTAAGGCAGATAATTATGTTATCGACAATGGAAAAACAACTGAATGAATCCCAGCGTGATGCGTTGGTGACTGGCTATATGAATTTTGTGGCACCAACGCTGAAAGGCGTCAGTGGTCAGCCAGTGACGGTGGAAGACTTGTACGAATATTTGCTAATTGACCCGGAAGTGGCTGATGAGGTTGAGACGAGTCGGGTAGCACAAGCGATTGCCAGCATACAGCAATATATGACTCGTCTGGTCAATGGTTCTGAACCGGGGCGCCAAGCAATGGAACCTTCTACCGCTAACGAATGGCGTGATAATGATAACCAATATGCCATCTGGGCTGCGGGGGCTGAGGTTCGAAATTACGCCGAGAACTACATTTCTCCCATCACCCGGCAGGAAAAAAGCCATTATTTCTCGGAGCTGGAAACGACTTTAAACCAGAACCGACTCGATCCGGACCGGGTGCAAGATGCTGTTCTGGCGTACCTCAATGAGTTTGAAGCAGTGAGTAATCTGTATGTGCTCAGTGGTTATATTAATCAGGATAAATTTGATCAAGCCATTTATTACTTTATTGGTCGCACTACCACTAAACCGTATCGCTACTACTGGCGTCAGATGGATTTAAGTAAAAATCGTCAAGATCCGGCGGGAAATCCAGTAACGCCAAATTGTTGGAATGATTGGCAGGAAATCACCTTGCCGCTGTCTGGTGATACGGTGCTGGAACATACCGTTCGCCCAGTATTTTATAACGACCGACTGTATGTAGCTTGGGTTGAGCGTGACCCAGCGGTACAGAAAGAGAAAGACGCTAATGGCAAAGATATCAGTAACACCCATGCTTACAGCATAAAGTTTGGCTATAAACGCTATGATGATACTTGGACGGCACCAAATACTACCACGCTGATGACGCAGCAAACAGGTGAAAGTTCAGAAACACAGCGATCCAGCCTGTTGATTGATGAATCGAATATGGCATTACGACAGGTTAATCTGCTGGCTACTACCGATTTTAGTATTGACCCGACAGAGGAAACTGACAGTAACCCGTATGGTCGCCTGATGTTGGGGGTGTTTGTGCGTAATTTTACGGGGACTCCATATCAAAACCGTCCTGCTGTGTATGGTTATCTCTATTGTGACTCAGCCTTTAATCGCCATAGTCTCAAGTCGTTAAGTAAAAACTTTTTGTTCAGTACTTACCGTGATGAAACAAATGATCAGAATTGCCTGCAATTTGCGGTATACGATAAAAAGTATGTGATTACTAAGGTTATTACTGGTTCAACAGAAGATCCTGAAAATACGGGTTGGGTAGGTAAAGTTGATGACTTGAAGCAGGGTACTACCGGTGCCTATGTGGATATCGATCAAGATGGTCTGACACTCCATATCCAAACCACAACTAATGGGGATTTTATTAACCGCCATACGTTTGGGAGTGCTGACAGAGAGAACAATTCTACGTCTGGTTATGGCTTTTCATGGACAGGGGATGAGGGTTTTTACCTGGATTACGATGATGAAGACTATTACAGCTTCCATAATGCAGTAATCACCTATTATCCCCAGGGTTATGGTGGAGGGTCTACTCCTAATGGAACATGGGATATAAACCAGCCTGTTAATGATGCATGGAATTCCATATTCCTGCTTTATGGGCACCATTCTGTTACTGTGAAAAATGGCGGTATCGCTTGGGTAGGGGATGATCCTAGCAGTTATAACCTGTATATTCCGGATGGTACTCGTTTGGGGGATTGGGCCGGTGCAATAAATTATGCTATTAGTACTGATACCTTGATTGCCTTTTTCGCAGGTGCTGGTCATCTCACTTATATAAAAAACTTCAAGAAAATCGCCGATAACCGCAAATTCTATCAGGAAATCAATGCTGAGACGGCGGATGGGCGTAATCTGTTTAAACGCTACAGTGATCAAACTTTCAAACTTGCCAGCGGTGCGACCTATTCTACAACCTATACCCTGTCCGAAGCGGATTTCTCCACTGATCCGAATAAAAACTACCTACAGGTTTGTTTGAATGTCGTGTGGGATCATTATGACCGCCCATCAGGGAAAAAAGGGGCCTATTCCTGGGTCAGTAAGTGGTTCAATGTCTATGTCGCATTACAGGATAGCAAAGCGCCAGATGCCATTCCGCGATTGATTTCCCGTTACGATAGTAAACGTGGTTTGGTGCAATATCTGGATTTCTTGACCTCATCTTTACCCGCGAAAACCCGTCTTAATACCACCTTTGTGCGTACCTTAATTGAAAAGGCAAATTTAGGGCTGGATAGTTTGTTGGATTATACCTTGCAGGCAGATCCTTCTCTGGAAGCTGATTTAGTGACTGACGGCAAAAGTGAACCAATGGACTTTAACGGTTCAAATGGCCTCTATTTCTGGGAGTTATTCTTTCACCTGCCGTTTTTGGTTGCTACACGTTTTGCCAACGAACAGCAATTTTCGCCGGCACAAAAGAGTTTGCATTACATCTTTGACCCGGCGATGAAAAACAAGCCACACAATGCCCCGGCTTACTGGAATGTACGCCCGTTGGTTGAAGGACACAGCGATCTTTCTCGTTATTTGGGCGACTCTATAGACCCAGACACTCAGGCTTATGCCCATCCGGTGATATACCAGAAAGCGGTGTTTATCGCCTATGCCAGCAACTTGATTGCTCAGGGAGACATGTGGTACCGCCAATTGACTCGTGACGGTCTGACTCAGGCCCGTGTCTATTACAATCTGGCCGCTGAATTGCTAGGGCCTCGGCCGGATGTGTCGCTGAGTAGCACTTGGACACCACAAACCCTCGATACCTTGGCTGCCGGGCAAAAAACGGTTTTACGTGATTTTGAGCACCAGTTGGCTAACAGTAATACCGTTTTACCTGCATTGCCGGGCCGCAATGTGAGCTACTTGAAACTGGCAGATAATGGTTACTTTAATGAACCTCTCAATGTTCTGATGTTGTCCCACTGGGATACGTTGGATGCACGGCTATACAATCTGCGTCATAACCTGACCGTTGATGGCAAGCCGCTTTCGCTGCCGCTGTATGCTGCACCTGCTGATCCAGTTGCGTTGCTGGCTCAGCGTGCTCAGTCTGGTACCCTGACGAATGGTGTTAGTGGTGCCGTGTTAACAGTGCCACCGTACCGTTTCAGCGCTATGTTACCGCGGGCTTACAGCGCTGTGGGTACGTTGACCGGTTTTGGTCAGAACCTGCTTAGCTTGTTGGAACGTAGCGAACGGGCCGGTCAAGAAGAGTTGGCGCAACAGCAACTGTTGGATATGTCCAGCTATGCCATCACGTTACAACAACAGGCGTTGGATGGATTGGCGGCGGATCGTCTGGCGCTGCAAGCCAGTCAGGCGACGGCGCAACAACGTCATGACCACTATTACACCTTGTATCAGAACAACATCTCCAGCGCGGAACAACTGGTGATGGACACTCAAACGTCAGCACAATCCCTGATTTCTTCTTCCACCGGTGTACAAACTGCCAGTGGGGCACTGAAAGTGATCCCGAATATCTTTGGCTTGGCTGATGGTGGCTCGCGCTATGAAGGGGTAACAGAAGCGATTGCCATCGGGCTGATGGCTGCCGGACAAGCCACCAGCGTGGTGGCCGATCGTCTGGCAACCACGGAGAATTACCGCCGACGCCGTGAAGAGTGGCAAATCCAGTACCAACAGGCACAGTCTGAGGTCGACGCATTACAGAAACAGTTAGATGCGTTGGCAATGCGCGAGAAAGCAGCTCAGACTTCCCTGCAACAGGCGAAGGCACAGCAGGTACAAATTCGAACCATGTTGACTTACTTAACTACTCGTTTCACCCAAGCGACTCTGTACCAGTGGCTGAGTGGTCAATTATCCGCGTTGTATTATCAAGCGTATGATGCCGTGGTTGCTCTCTGCCTCTCTGCCCAAGCTTGCTGGCAGTATGAATTGGGTGATTACGCCACCACTTTTATCCAGACTGGTACTTGGAATGACCATTATCGTGGTCTGCAAGTAGGGGAGACGCTGCAACTTAATTTGCATCAGATGGAAGCAGCGTATTTGGCTCGTCACGAACGCCGTCTTAATGTGATCCGTACTGTGTCGCTCAAAAACTTATTGGGTGATGATGGTTTCAATAAGTTAAAAACCGAAGGCAAAGTTGATTTTACATTAGGCGAAAAGCTATTTGACAACGACTATCCGGGGCACTATTTGCGCCAGATTAAAACCGTGTCAGTGACGTTGCCGACGTTGATCGGGCCGTATCAAAACGTGAAGGCAACGCTCACTCAGACCAGCAGCAGTACATTGTTAGCAGCAGATATCAATGGTGTTAAACGTCTCAATGATCCGACAGGTAAAGAGGGTGATGCGACGCATATTGTCACCAATCTGCGGGCCAGCCAGCAGGTGGCGCTCTCTTCTGGCATTAATGATGCCGGTAGCTTTGAGTTGCGTTTGGAAGATGAGCGCTATCTATCATTTGAGGGGACTGGAGCAGTTTCCAAATGGACGCTCAACTTCCCGCGTTCTGTGGATGAACATATTGATGGCAACACATTGAAGGCGGATGACACTCAGGCGTCACTGTTGGCGAATATGGATGATGTACTGGTGCAGGTACATTATACCGCCTGCGACGGCGGCGTCAGCTTCGCTAGCCAAGTCAAGAAAACACTCTTTTAAATTAACTTTTAACTAAGACTTCCCACTCTGGTAGCCAGAGTGGGAGAGGATCTGTCATACCTAAAATCAATCTTGCTATCTTTCTCCATTTCATTGGAAGGGAAGCTTTAAAACAAAATAAAAGGAATATGATATGAGTACGTTTGATACTGCTCTTTATACTCAAACCCCAACAGTCAGTGTGTTAGATAATCGCGGCCTGTCCATTCGTGATATTGGTTTCCACCGTGTTGTGGCAGGCGGGGACACTGACACCCGCGTCACCCGTTACCAGTATAATGTTCGTGGACACCTGAATCAGAGTATTGACCCACGCTTGTATGATGCAAAGCAGACCAATAACTCGGTGAAGCCTAATTTTGTCTGGCTGCATGATCTGGCTGGTAATGCTTTGCGGATAGAGAGTGTCGATGCTGGCCGTACTGTTGCATTAAATGATATTGAAGGTCGTCCGGTAATGACGATGAATGCGACAGGTGTTCGTCAGACTCGTCTTTATGAAGACAACACGTTGCCCGGTCGCTTGTTATCTGTGAGCGAACAAGTTTCCGACCAAGAGACTTCTCAAGTGACAGAGCGCTTTATCTGGGCTGAGAATACAACAGAGGAGAAAGAGTATAACCTCTCCGGTCTGTGTATACGCCACTACGACACGGCGGGAGTGACCCGGTTGATAAGTCAGTCACTGGCTGGTGCTATTTTATCCCAATCTCACCAATTGCTGGCTGAGGGGCGGGAGGTGAACTGGAGCGGTGACGATGAAACTGTCTGGCAGCGGATGCTGGCAAATGAGGTCTATACGACACAAAGTACAACTAATGCCATAGGGGTTTTGCTGACCCAAACCGATGCGAAAGGCAATATTCAGCGTCTGGCTTATGATATTGCTGGTCAGTTAAAAGGGAGTTGGTTAACGGTGAAAGGCCAGAGTGAACAGGTGATTGTTAAGTCCCTGAGCTGGTCAGCCGCAGGTCATAAGTTGCGTGAAGAGCATGGTAACGGCGTGATTACGGAGTACAGTTATGAACCGGAAACTCAACGTCTGATTGGTATTACCACCCGACGCGCCGAAGAGAGTCAATCAGGGGCGAGAGTATTGCAGGATCTACGCTATGAATATGATCCGGTGGGGAATGTCGTCAGTATCCATAATGATGCCGAAGCTACCCGCTTTTGGCGCAATCAGAAAGTGGAGCCTGAGAACCACTATGTTTATGATTCTCTGTATCAGCTTATTAGTGCGACAGGGCGTGAAATGGCCAATATCGGCCAGCAAAGCAACCAACTTCCCTCACCCGTAATACCTGTTCCTACCGACAACAACACCTATACCAATTACCTTCGTACCTATACTTATGACCGTGGCGGTAATTTGGTCCAAATCCGACACAGTTCACCTGCGACTCAAAATAGTTACACCACAGATATGACCATTTCAAGCCGCAGTAACCGGGCGGTATTGAGTACATTAACGACAGATCCAACCCAGGTGGATGCGCTATTTGATTCAGGCGGTCATCAGAAGACGTTAATGCCAGGGCAAAATCTGGATTGGAATATTCGTGGTGAATTGCAACGAGTCACACCGGTGAGCCGTGAAAATAGCAGTGACAGTGAATGGTATCGTTATAGCAGTGATGGGATGCGGCTGTTAAAAGTGAGTGAACAGCAGACGGGTAACAGTACTCAAGTACAACGGGTGACTTATCTACCGGGATTAGAGCTACGCATAACTGGAGTTGCAGATAAAACAACTCAAAATTTGCAGGTGATTACAGTAGGTGAAGCGGGTCGCGCACAGGTAAGGGTATTGCACTGGGAAAGTGGTAAGCCGGCAGATATCGATAACAATCAGGTGCGCTACAGTTACGATAATCTTCTTGGCTCCAGCCAGCTTGAACTGGATAGTGAAGGGCAAATTCTCAGTCAGGAAGAGTATTATCCGTACGGCGGCACTGCGGTATGGGCAGCGAAAAATCAGACAGAAGCCAGCTACAAATTTATTCGTTACTCCGGTAAAGAGCGGGATGCCACTGGATTGTATTATTACGGCTATCGCTATTATCAGCCTTGGGTGGGCCGATGGTTGAGTGCTGATCCAGCAGGAACTGTGGATGGGCTGAATTTGTACCGGATGGTGAGGAATAACCCAATCACATTAACTGACCATGATGGGTTAGCACCGTCTCCGAACCGAAATCGGAATACATTTTGGTTTGCTTCATTTCTGTTCCGTAAACCCGATGAGGGGATGTCTGCGTCAATGAGACGGGGACAAAAAATTGGCAGAGCCATTGCCGGCGGGATTGCGATTGGGGGTCTTGCGGCTGCCATTGCCAGTACGGCTGGCGCGGCTATCCCTGTCATTCTGGGGGTTGCGGCCATAGGTGCTGGGATTGGTGCGTTGATGGGATATAACGTGGGTAGCTTGCTGGAAAAAGGCGGGGCATTACTCGCTCGACTCGTACAGGGGAAATCGACGTTAGTACAGTCAGCGGCTGGCGCGGCTGCCGGCGCGAGTTCAGCTGCGGCTTATGGTGCGCGGGCACAAGGTGTTGGTGTTGCATCAGCCGCCGGGGCGGTAACGGGTGCTGTGGGATCATGGATAAATAATGCTGACCGTGGGATAGGTGGCGCTATTGGGGCCGGGAGTGCCGTAGGCACCATTGATACCATGCTGGGGACTTCCTCCACTCTTACACATGAAATCGGGGCAGCGGCTGGTGGGGCGGCTGGTGGGATGATCACTGGTACGCAAGGAAGTACTCGGGCAGGGATCCATGCCGGTATTGGCACCTATTATGGCTCTTGGATTGGTTTTGGTTTAGATGTCGCCAGTAACCCCGCCGGACATTTAGCGAATTACGCAGTGGGTTATGCCGCTGGTTTGGGGGCGGAAATGGCTATCAACAGAGTAATAGGTGGCGGATTTTTAGGTAGGTTCTTAGGCCGGGCTGTCAGCCCATATGCCGCTGGTTTAGCCAGACAATTAGTGCATTTCAGTGTAGCCAGACCTGTCTTTGAGCCGATATTTAGTGTTCTCGGCGGGCTTGCTGGTGGCATTGGAACAGGCCTGCACAGAGTGATGGGAAGAGACAGTTGGATTTCCAGAGGGCTAGGTGCTATCGGCAGTGGTATCGATAATATTGCTGGTATGATTGGTAATCAGATCAGAGGCAGGGTCCTGACCACAACAGGGATCGCTAATGCGATAGACTATGGAACCAGTGCTGTGGGAGCCGCACGACGGGTTTTCTCTTTATAATAGTCAACATTGTTGTAGTAAACATCGCTAGATATCTTCGCCCAATATTGGGCGAAGATATCAGGGCCGGGAGCAGCCACTTTATTACCTCAACCATTAATCGCTGCTTTTGAGATTATAAGGTCATCACAGATCTATATGTCAGATTCTGAATCGCTTTGCAGAAAAGTTTCGTAATCCTGACCGCCGTAGAAGATGCCAATAATAGAAACTAATTCAACATCGCTATCAACATCAAAAGCAATCACGGTTCGTTTCTTGTAATTGGTAATCCGTAAGCCGGAACAAATATCATCACGTTGAGTCCCGCGATGAGGAAAAGTTTGCAAACTCTCGCAGAAAGCGATAATACCGTCGGTATAACGTGTTGCAGTGTCTGGGAAGGCAGTAACAGCCATATAGTGGTAAAGTGTCACCAATTGCTCTGAGGACTCTGGTGAAAAGACAACACGATAGCTCACTTTAATTCTGCTTGCGTTCAGTAGCTAATCTTGCTCGTACTTGGTTAACAGTCAGTGCTCGTGCCGGATCCGCTTTCATGGAATCGTACGCAGGGACGACTTGTTCGCGTAACCAGCTTTCAACCGCACGATCACGGGCCATTAACGCACGCAGGCCATCCCGAATAACTTCACTTTCCGTGGCATATTCTCCCGTCATGACCTTAGTTTTTACGATATCAGCCATTTCATTTGGCAATGTGATACTGAATTGTTGTGTAGTTCGCATGGCATACCTCCAGTTAGGTGTGTAGGATTTAATCCTACTCTGAAAATAAATATATGTCCAAAAAATAGACTCATAAAACAAAAAATTTTGGTGCCTATCTAGGTTGCAGATCGGCAATCATTCGCAACAGTTCTGGGCGATCAGGATGTACATTGCGCTCAATATTAACTTGGTGGGGCAAAGTTCTACGACGCATCGGATAAATAGTGCGGTATATACCCATCATCTTTCAAGTTGCCTCTTTGTTGGCGGCACTCACTCACCCCGGTCACATCGTTATCTATGCTCCCGGGGATTCGCTCCCTTGCCGTCGCGATCCATCTTGAAATCCATAGGGTATAGTTGATTTTCTTAATGAGTGACTGATTATTCTTTAATTTTTTAATGCGTTTATAATGCTCGTAGCTTGTTCTTTATCTTCTACCCCCATTCTGAATGAAGGATTTAAAGAAGTTTGAATAGTCGCTGTGACAAGATGAGTACCTTTAAATGATATTGTCATTTGGGTACCGATGTTTTTATTGATTAAAGCATCAAAGTGAGCAAAGCATTGTTTATCGTTTTTTATCGTTATTTCTATCTGGTCATTCCCCTCTTCGTCTGGCCCTAAATAATCGATTTTATCGGTACAAGCGTGAGTTAAGATAAAATTGCCACCGGATGAAAAGGCAAATTTCAATCCCTCTTCTGCTTGTGTTTGTCTGTTTGGGTTATTTTTACCGGAGCACCCGGTTATTACAGAGAGAAGTAATATAATAACAAACAAAATTTTCATGATTCCAACCCTGTTATATTGAATAATTACCTGAAATATACGCTATACCCGTCATCTTTCAAGCTGCCTCTTTGTTGGCTGCACTCGTTCTTTGAATTTCGTATCATCTGTTGCTCCATTTTACTTAACCATCATCAATTTCATGTTATCACCTGATGTTCTGCTTAGATCTGTAAGGTTTATGATCGTCTAAGAAGGTCAGCGTGAGTGTTGCTCCCTGACAGTGAGACGTGGAGAAGATTATGATGAGTCATACATCCGATTATCGTACAGATGTCCGCATTGTGGCGCATATACCACTTAATAAGTCTGACAGCGATAAATTGCATTTCAGAAAATTAATTGGTAGCGAATCGTTGTCGCAACTGTATCAGTTTAAAGTGGAGTTTCTTTGTCCACGTAATGATCTCGATATGAAGTCATTGTTGGGTAAAAGTATGGCTTTGGAGATCCCACTAATACAGGGTGGTTCCCGTTTCCTACATGGTGATATTACCCGTATTGAATATGTCGGACATCATTTACAGGAAGAAAACGATAAGTTATATATTTTCACGTTGCATCCTTCGCTCTGGTATTTGACACAAAACCGTGACTGCCGTATTTGGCAGGGGCAGAGTGTGCCGGATATTATTGCCAGCCTGTTGGCAGAATATCATATTAATATAGAGAATCGTCTCCGTAGCCATTATCGTCAATGGGAATATTGTGTCCAATATCAGGAAAGTACTTTTGATTTTATCAGTCGATTAATGGAACATGAAGGCATCTACTATTATTTCAGCCATCATGAAAAAGGACATACTTTAATTCTGGCTGACTCGCCAAATGCCCATCAGCCATTTAATGATGATTATGTCCAAATCCCCTATTTAGCAACACGACCCGGTGTGGTTGATCACCAGGAAGGTATTATGTGCTGGCGCACAGCACAGGAAATTACGCCACGAGTTTATACGTTGGATGATTACGATTTCCGTAAACCACGGGCGCATTTATTAGAAGTATGCAGTAATCCAGCATCATGTGCGGTTAATAAGGCGGATGTTTTTGAATGGCCGGGGCGTTATATCGACAATCAACATGGTCAATTTTATGCACAAATCCGCCAACAGGGATTTGAAGCGCGGCAACAACAGATGTACGGCAAGGCAACGGCGTGCGGATTAGCGCCGGGATGCACTTTTACTTTACAAAACAGCCCTTGTCCGCCTGATGCACAGCCCTTTCTGGTGACGCATGCGGAATATGAATTATATGACTGTACGCTGTATGACGAATTGGATGGGAGTTGTTGGGACCAAGGACCGTTCCGAGCCGCATTTCACGCAATACCCGCTAATGTTATTTGGCGTCCACAACGGGCAACGCCTTGGCCGAAAACCTATGGTCCACAAACGGCGGAAGTTGCCGGTCCAGTGGGAGAAAGCATCTGGACCGATAAATATGGTCGCGTCAAATTGAAATTCCGTTGGGACAGATATAGCCAGCCGGATGATAGAAGTTCTTGTTGGGTGCGGGTTTCCAGCAGTTGGGCTGGTTGGAAATATGGCAGCTTACAAATTCCACGTATTGGTGAAGAGGTAGTGGTTGATTTTATCAACGGCGACCCGGATCGCCCATTGGTGACTGGGCGGGTTTACAATGAAGAGTGCATGCCGCCTTGGCAGTTGCCCAACGATGCCACCCGAATGGGGTTTATGAGCCGCAGTAAGAAAGGCGGGGTAGAAAATGCCAGTTTTCTGTTCCTCGAAGATGCGCCGGGACGTGAATCATTCACCATGCACGCCGAACGCGACATGAATATCTCCGTTGAGCACGATAAAAATATCACCGTTGATGGTGTCTTAGCTCAGGAGATAAAAGGCGAAACTCATCTCAAGCATCATGGTGTATGTCATACCCTGAAAATGATGCCGGATATACAAACTTTCCGATTGGGGAAAACCGCGATTATCGGTGCCGGTGGGCGGGCAGATTTTATTGCGGGTGGTCGGTATGAACGTATTCAAGGTAAATCAGAGACGCAGGTCAGTCAGAATATTAGCCAACACGCCGGAGAAAATATTAGCCATCATGCCTTGGGAAATATTCTGTTCGATGCCGGTAAGCAGATCATCTATGGCGACAGCCTATATCTCAACCGAGAAAGCAACGATCCCAATAATCAGGCGCAGCAGAAGCTGATGACATTGCAGACATTAACCCCTGAAGAAATGGCGGATCAGCAAGCATCAAAGCAGCAGCAACAGCAGAAAATCCCGACCTCAGTAATTTATAAGAGAGGTGTCAGTGTCGAGATCAACGGTGTTGATCAGCAGCGTGTGGATAAAGATCAGAAAGTCGAGATCAATGGGGCGGTCACTCGAAGTATTGAGGGTAGCTGGCAAGAGCATGTTAAAGATAACCTGAAAATTCAGGCAGATGCGGATGCTTATCTTAATTGTGGCGGCAAGGTGTGCATTGAAACCAAAGATATGGTGCACAAGATTGAGGGGCACATAGAAACCCATGCCGGCAATACTTTAACCGTCTGTGGCACGACGGAAAATGTCAATATGCTCAACTATACCAACTCTTCCGTTGCCATGAAAAACGAGGGGGTGGTGATGTCGAATAATATGCTGAACATCGGTAATACCACGCTGCATATGTCAACCAATACTCTCAATCTTAGTTTGGGGCAGATAAATATCAATGCTGTGGCACTGAATCTGAGCCTCAGCGGTTTAACTATTTTTATCTGACATACCAAGACGGGAGAATGGATGATGAAAATCATGAAACCTCTGCGACTGGGTGTTTTGCACCGCCCGTGGCGTTGGCAACAGCAGAACTATCTGGGGGTGGCGGTGATGGCGCTGACGGATATGAGTGATTCGCCGCAAATCAGACCAGAGCCGGAACTGTG
This sequence comes from Photorhabdus kleinii, assembly GCF_025384885.1. Lineage (NCBI taxonomy): Bacteria > Pseudomonadati > Pseudomonadota > Gammaproteobacteria > Enterobacterales > Morganellaceae > Photorhabdus > Photorhabdus kleinii. The sequence goes on along the minus strand of NZ_JAJAFY010000009.1, from coordinate 91,154 downwards.
GCAATTGGTGGCTCAAGAGTTACAAAGTACCGGTGGGGTGTTGGATCTCTCTATTCCTAAACCCTGTGCAGAATTCTTTGCTACAGGTTATGCCTGGACAAATCATCAACCACAAAAAGAGGCCTGTATAGCGAAAATTCAGGTTGCCGATAAAGAAAAAAGCCTGATGGTATTTGGTGATCGCTACTGGCAGAACGGGCATCCTTCATCGCCACAGCCGTTCGAGAAGATGCACCTCGATTGGCAAAATGCCTTTGGCGGTCACTGTACCGCAGAAAACCCGTTGGGTAAGGGAGATGAACCTGTTACTCGTGAAGGGGTATTGTGGCATCCATTACCTAATGTTGAACTTCCTGATCAACTGCTACATTCACAGCATCAGCGTGTGCAGCCTGCCAGTTTTGCACCCCTCGATTTTAGCTGGCCGCAACGTAGCCGGCTGATGGGAAAAAAATACGATAAGCAGTGGCTGGCGCATGAATTCCCCGGTTTTGCCCGCGATACAGATTGGCACTTGTTCAATATGGCCGGATCGGATCAATGGCTGGATGGGCAACCCGTTTTACCGGCAGGCGCCACTTGGCGTATCTGGAATATGCATCCCACTTGGGCCGTACAACAGGGAAAGTTACCTTGCTGGCGGACGCGTTGTTTTATCACTCGTCAGCGTGGTGAGGAAATGCGCCTTGAGGAGATCCATTTACGTGCTACCACGGTGTGGTTTATTCCTCATTTGGAACGTATGGCGCTCATTTGGCACGGCGCTTGTCCAATTAATGAAGATGATGCAGCGGATGTGCATCAAATGCTGGTGGCGATGGAGTTGGCACAGGCTGAGCGGCCGGTTGCTCATTACCAACAGGTGATGGCGCAACGGGCAGAGAAAGAGAAGGGGGCGCTTTTTACCCTGCGAGAACAGGATTTGATGGATGAAAGCCTGATTGCGCCTTGGATAGATAATGACGTACAGGTTACCCCCAGCGCACTGGCAGAGACGATGACAAGGCGTGAAACTTATTTGCGTCGGCGGCATCAGGCGAGGAGTGAGAAGCAAGAGCAGGATATTAATCAACTGCTTGCAGAATTGCCTCAGGAAGAGGGAAAAGCGCTCACTGCTGATAAGTTACCGGAGCTGGTTGCCAGCTTGGAACGACAGGCAGAACGGATACAACAGCGGGTTCAGAAAAAAAGTGCTGCATATGCAGCGGCTGAACGTGCCAGTGCTCCAGCGGTTGGTCCTGCAAGTTACTACCGTATGCTGGACTTGTTGCATAAACAGTCACAGAAAAAACCGGAATGTCAGACACCAGAGGCGTTGAAATGTACGCAGCGCAGTTTACATCAGATGTATTTGCTATCTGCGGATACGCGTCCGCCGGCAGGCAGATTACAGGGTGAACAGGCTGAGGTGTTACGCCGCCATGTGATGGCTTGCATGGCAACAAAACGCGATCTCAGTGGGATGGATCTAACGGGTGCCGATCTTTCTGGTTTGGATCTGCGGCGAGCTAATCTACAGCATACTCTGTTGGAAAATGCCAATCTGGATAACTGCTGTTTAGATGAGGCTGATCTGAGTGAAGCTATGCTGGCTTATGCTTCATTGAATAACACTTCGCTAAATGCTGCTTGTCTGAATAATGCTTCCCTGACCGGAGCGAAGTGCCACAACGGTTATTTTATCGGCGCACGCCTTGGCGGTGTGTTGTTGGAACAGGCTGAACTGGTCATGTGTGATTTTTCCCAGGCCGCTCTAAGTGATATTACGTTACGTCAGTGTACGTTGCATCATTGTCGTTTCCCTCAGGCGCGGTTGAAAAACTGCCTGTTTATGGATCTCATACCGGAAGCGCTGGATTTTAGCCATGCCTATTTGACGCGTGTGACGGTCATCAATGGCGGCTTTACCGCAGTTCGTTTCAACCATGCGGTGATGGAAAGTTGTACTTTTCTAAACAGCGCGTTAGATCATGCTCAGTACCAGCATGCCCATTTAGACAGTTGTGTGTTTACGGGTAAAACGCATATTCGTGCTGGTCTGTTTCAGCATGCGCGGCTGACCAGTTGTAATTTTCGTCTTATTCTGCTTGAAGCGGCTGACTTTTCAGAGGCAGTACTACAAAACTGTGATTTCAGCGAAGCGGATCTCAGTTTTGCGCAAATGTGCGCCGTCAATGGCAGTCATTCACTGTTTATTCGTACTCTATTGACTAATAGTTATTTGCAGGGCGCTAATCTGATGGGCGCATTACTGCAAAAATCCCATTTAGCGGGCGCGGATTTGCGTCGCGCCAATCTGTTTCGTGCCGATATTTCTCAATCCAGTGTTGATGTGAATACGCAATTGCAGGGAGCTTTGCTTGATCAGTGCAAAACCCTGCCATGTGCCGGAGGCAAATTGATATGAAAACCTTAACGCCGGAACAATTGAGCGCGCTGATTTCCCAAGGGGAAATCATTCAGGATGTATCTCTGACGAGTGAGTTGCTGGCAGAGAGGGATCTGGCTGGTATGGTGTTTGTTAATGTTACCTTTGAAGGAACTGAGTTCCGTTGTTGCAGACTTGATGAGACCGTGTTTCAGCAGTGTCAGTTATCATATACCTCTTTTCAGGGGATGACGCTGAAAGGGTGTTCATTTCAGCAATGTAATTTGTCGCAAGTCTGCTTTGATCGCACTCATCTGGATAACTGTATATTTCACGATTGCCAACTGGAACAGTTCTCTTTGCAAGATGCTGCACTAAATTCTACCTATTTCATCTCTTGCCAGCTTAATCATGCACGTTTTGTCAATAGCACACTTGATAAAGTCACTTTGTACGATAGTGATATGCATAACGGTACTGTACATAATTGCCATTGTCAGAGTTTGACTTTGTTCGGTATGGATCTACGCAGTGTGACCTTTACAGGCAGCCGGTTTGAACGAGGGGTGTTTGCCCATTGTGATCTGCGCGAAGGGCAGTTTCGGGGACTCACCTTTCTGGCTTGCCAATTTACTGATAATCCGTTGGATCGTGCCGATTTCCGGCAGGCGATACTGACGCAAAGCTGCTTTAAAGGCGCATCACTGCGTGGCGCCTGTTTAGATGAGATAGAGGCCGAAGGGGCGCTATTTATTGAAAGTGATTTACGTGAAGCGCAGTGCCGGCAGGCAAAAATCAATCACGGCCAGTTTATTGCGGCCTGTCTACATCAAGCTGATTTCTCCCACAGCATGTTAGTTCAAAGTCAATGGCGCTATGCGCAAGCGGATAGCTGCTCTTTTGTCGCCTGCGATTTGAGTTATGCCGATTTCAGTTGGGCGGATATCAGTCATGCGGATCTGCGCCAGGCGCGTTTTAAGCGCACATTGATGCATCGGGCCTGTCAGCAGGGCAGTCGCTTCTCCGATCGTCGGGGGATTTTGGCGCGAGATGAGGCACTGTTTGCGGCAGAAACATGGAATGCGCGTGGTTAGCGCTTAACGGGATATCGGGATTTTTATTTATGAACGCAACGCAAAAATCATTTCCATTGGAGATTAATCTTCCTCAACAGGCTGTCGGGCAAGTTGTTAATACCTTGCCAACAGGGGAAGTGGTCGTGGAGTATCAGCAGCGTGGCTGGCAATGTGGTGTCGCCATCAGTTGTTTGTTAATACCGCAAATCGGTGATGAGGTGCTGATTCATGGTGATGATAACCATCGGCTATGGGTGCTGGCGGTGTTAAGTCGGGCTGATGAACAGCAACCAGTGACGCTCACTGTTCCGGGAGATTTGCATATTGCTCCGCAAGGCGAATTGATGTTCCACAGTGCTGAACAGATCACTATTGATAGTCAATCTGTGCAGATTAGTGCGCAACAGAGTGATTGCCATATCACCCATATGCGTTACAGCGGTGATGAGTTGACGGCTTGGGTCAATGTGGCCTGTCTGCTTGGCCAGCGTGTGGAGGCATTGTGGAAAACCGTGGTTCAAATCAGCCAGCGCGTATTGCGTAAGGTCGAACAGGCAGAACATGTACGTGTTGGGCAACTGGATTGCCAGGCCCGCGATTATGTACGTTTACATGCACGTAATACCATCATTACGTCGCAGGCAGTGACGAAAGTGGATTCTGAACAGATTCATATGGGCTAAATGATGAGCAGAATACCAGAGAAAAACGCCGGGGTATACCGTTCTCCTGCAATCTATGGCGCTCCTATGTTGCTTGAGCGTCTGACTGAAAATGGCAATGATGGGGAACAGGTACCGTTTGGCAATAGCGCTCAACAGCTTCGCCTTTCGGTACTGCATAATTTGCAGGCTCTGCTTAACTGCGATCACTACTCTTCTGGAGCCGATCTTTCATCTTGGCCGCATGTTAGTACCAGTACGTTAAATTTTGGCATCCGGGCGCTGGCCGGAAAGTTTATTTCTCAGGTGAACTGGGAAAGTATTGAGTGCGCGATACGTGAAGCCATTATCCATTTTGAACCGCGCATTATTCCGCAGGAATTAATCATCACGGGAATGCGGGGTGATCAGCAACTGAATGCTCACAATATTCTCTGTTTTGAAATCCGAGGACATCTGTTGGGTTTTTCTCGCCCATTAGCCTTCACTTTCAGTAGCCATGTTGATCTGGAAAACGGGCATTTTGAGCTGGTGGATGGAGGATAAATCATGCATGAAAAATTACTGGAGTATTACAACCGCGAGTTGGCATGGCTACGTGAAATGGGAGATGAATTTGCCCGTTATTATCCTGGCATTGCCGGGCGGTTAGGGATGCAGGGCAATGACATTACCGATCCTTACGTTGAGCGTTTGCTGGAAGGCGTTGCTTTTTTGACTTCGCGTATTCAACTCAAGATGGATGCTGAATTTCCACGTTTCTCTGCCCAGTTGCTAGAAGCGCTTTATCCTAACTATCTTGCTGGCTTGCCTTCAATGGCAATTGTTGAATTACAACCAGATCCCACTAAGGGGGATTTGAGTAAAGGTTTTCTGGTGCCGCGAGGTTCATTGATGGAAAGTCAGGCACTGAAAAAGAAGGGGATCAGTTGCCGCTATCGTACCGCGCAGGATGTGACTTTGCAGCCGTTGCGTTTATTACAGGTGGAATTGGGGGGAGTATCCGCGGATGTTCCTCTTTCTGCTTTTGGTGGTGCTAAGGTGCAGGGCACTTTGCGTATTCAGCTATCGTGCTTTGACAATGTGTCATTGGGTGAATTGCAATGTGATGCGTTGATGTTCTACCTCAGTGGCGGTGATATTCCCGCTTTACAACTATTAGAGCTACTGATGGTGCATTGTCAGGGGGTATTGTGCCAAATCCCCGGCAATGCGGTACAACGGTTATTGTTGCCACCTCAGTCACTGCGTCATGAGGGGTTTACTGCCGAGCAGGCGTTGTTGCCCGTTGATTTGCGCAATGTCGACGCGTATCGCCTGTTGCAGGAATATTTTGCCTTTCCGGCCCGTTTCCAGTTTTTCAGCATCAGTGGCTTGCAGCCGTTGCTAGCGCAGGCCGGTAAACAACAGCGATTGGAAATTCAGATCCTGCTGGATGTACGTTCGCTACAGTTGGAAAAGGTGGTGGATGTTAGCCACTTGGCTCTACATTGTACCCCTGCTATCAATCTTTTTCCCCGTACCGCTGAACCGATGACGCTCAATGAACAACAGCATGAATACCATGTTGTGGTCGATAACATGCGTCCGCTTGATTATGAGGTTTTTTCTGTCACAGCATTACGCGGTATTGGTACTCAGCATGACAGCAACGAACGCTATATTTTCCATCCCCTTTATCGTACCCAATGTAGTGATGCGTTAGTTAATGCGGGGTATTTTTCTATCCGCCGTGAATCGCGCCTGTTGCCTCAGCATGTGAATCGTTATGGCATGCGTTCTGATTATCTTGGCAGTGAGGTCTATCTCTCTTTGGCAGATGAGCATCATCCGCCTTGGCGCAGCGATTTGAAATATCTCAGTGCGGAAGTTCTGTGTACCAACCGTGATCTACCTTTATTACTGCAACGACAGGCGCAAGAGGGGCTGGTGATGCAGGATTCAGTTCCCGTTGCTGCTGTACGGTTGCGTAAAGGCCCTACTGAACCTCGTCCGGCATTGGCAGAGAGTAGTGCCTGCTGGCAGTTGATCAATCAATTACAGTTCAACTATTTCAGCTTGCAGAATTGCGCCACTGAACAAGGTGAAGCGGAATTACGGCGGTTATTACGTTTTCATGCCAGTCAGGCTGATGCGGTGATTGCTCAACAAATTAACGGCATCCGGAGTTGCCGCTTGCAAGCGCAGAATCGTCATATGGTTGGCACACCGCTATTTCGACGCGGGATTAGCGTGGCGTTGGAGATAGACGATCAGACATTTTCTGGCCGATCTCCTTGGCTAATAGGGAGCGTATTGGCACATCTATTTAGCCGTTTGGTGACAGTAAACAGTTTTGCGGAAACAACATTATCCAGTGTGCAACGGGGAGTTATCGGGTTCTGGTCGGCATGTGATGGAGTGAGGACATCGTTATGAAGATATTCGCCATACATGCCGACAATCAGATCGTACCGGCTGGAGAGAAAGCGCATGCTGCGTCATCTGCACTTGATGCGTATTTTTGGGCTGAAAGAGAAAAGAGGCCGTGGAATTTCGATCTGCTTCAGTTGTTGCGGCGGATTGATGCGCAGTCAGGTTCACCTTATCCACTGGGGCGTTCACCTTTACCGCGTGATGAACCCTTACGTTTGGGGCAACAGCCAGCATTATGCTTTGCGCCGGCAGAAATTGCGGCTATTGCACCTTATCCAAATGGCACTTGTTATCAGATTAATATCAATAACTTTGGCCTGTTTGGCCCGAATGGGCCTCTGCCTTTGCATGTCACCGAGTTTGCCTGGCAACGTCAGAAGCAACATAAAGATCATGCATTGAGTGCTTTTTTTAATCTGTTTCAGCACCGTCTGATCACTCTGTTTTGGCGTGCATGGGCGGATGCTCAACCTTGCCTCTCTTTTGATCGCAGTGATAACCGCCGCTTCGATTATTTTTTTGCCAGTTTGATCGGCCGGGGCCATTGCCTCCGGCACCAGCGGACACACCACTATATGGTGGGGCATCTGAACCGGCAGCTGCGTAACAAAGATGGCCTGTTGTGTCTGCTGCGTTACCACTTTGGCTTGCCGGTGACATTGCATGAAAACCAGTTTCATTGGTTGACGATAGACCGTGATGATCAGTTGCGGTTGCACAATGGTCATGCTGGTGCTCGGTTAGGCAGTACTACTCGTCTCGGTATTGCGGTGGCTGATGTGCAATATGCATTTTGTCTGGAACTTGGACCGCTCTCTTGGCCGGTATATCAGCGTTTCTTACCGGCTTCACGGTTTGCAACATCCTGTAGTGATGAGCTGCGGCAATTGTGTGACTGGGTTCGGTGTTATGTCGGCCTTGAATATGCCTGGAAGCTCAGAGTTACGCTGGATCATCAGCATTATCAAGGATGTTCGCTAGGAAGCGCTCAGTCTCTAGGGCAGAACTGTTGGTTAGGGCTGAATATCCACCATCATGATCGCAGTGATCTCTGTTTTAGCCCAGATAACCCTGCGCAGTCATAGCAGACTGTACTTGTTTTCTTTATCTACCAATATGGACGAGGATGTTATGTTGGATATCAATCGCCAATCACTGTTTAATAAACTGAATGCGCCGTTATTTCGAGCTTTGGACAGCGCCAGCACGTTTTGTAAATTGCGGGGCAATCCTTATGTGGAACTGGCGCACTGGTTGCATCAACTGATGCAGCAGGCAGCGGGTGATCTGCAACAGATCATGGGTTATTTTGCGCTGGATAAACAGCAAATGGCGCTGGACATTGTACAAACGCTGGATTCATTACCGCGTGGAGCCAGCTCGATTTCCGATCTCTCTACCCATATTGATGAAGCAGTGGAACAGGCTTGGGTATGTAGTTCTGTGACTTTTGCGGCAAGTGAGATCCGAGGGGCGCATCTATTGCTGGCATTGTTAACCACCTTTAATCTGCGCCAACATCTATTGGCGATTTCTGCTCAGTTTGCCCGGATTAATGCGGAGAGTCTGGCACAGGATTTTACCCGTATTCTGTGCGGCAGTACGGAAAATAGCCTACTGAAAACAGTGGCGGCAGAGAGTGGGGGAGAGCAGTTGGCATCCGACAGTGCGCTGCAATGTTATGCACAGGATATGACTGCATTGGCGCGTGCTGGACAAATTGATCCGGTTGTCGGGCGGGATAAAGAGATCCGCCAACTGATTGATATTCTGTTACGCCGTCGGCAAAACAATCCGTTGATTACCGGTGAGGCAGGGGTGGGTAAAACGGCGCTGGTAGAAGGGTTGGCGCTACGGATTGCATCGGGTGATTTACCACCGTCATTGTGCCATGTTCAGCTTTGGTCATTGGATATTGGCCGTTTAGAAGCAGGGGCGGGCCTGAAGGGAGAATTTGAAGCACGTTTGCAGGCGGTGATTAACGAGGTTCAACAAAGCCCAGTGCCCATTATTCTATTTATTGACGAGATTCACATGTTGATTGGCGCCGGTGGCGGGCAAGGGATAGGTGACGCGGCAAACCTGTTGAAACCGGCTCTGGCGCGTGGGCAGTTGCGCACTATTGGGGCGACCACTTGGGCAGAATACAAAAAGCACATTGAAAAAGATCCGGCGTTGACGCGACGTTTTCAGGTGTTGCAGGTTGCACAGCCGGACGAAGCATTAGCTTTACAGATGGTACGTAGCCTGTCCAGACAATTAGAACGACATCATGGCGTGTTATTGCTGGATGAAGCGTTAGAAGCCGCGGTATCGTTCTCTCATCGTTATATTCCGGCTCGCCAGTTGCCCGATAAAGCAATAGCCCTGCTTGACACCACTTGCGCACGGGTAGCGGTCAGTCAGCACAGCCCGCCGGCAGTATTGGAAGATTACCGCCGTCAGCTTGATGCACTTCAGATTGAATATGAGATTGTTTGCCGCGAACAGCAACTGGGTGGTGATGGCGATCATAGTGCACGTTTAGCACAGCTTGACGGCCAACGTCATGAATTGCAGGCAGAGGAGCAGCAAATCGCGCAGCGTTGGCAGGATGAAATGCGGCTGGCTCAGCAGATTATCAGCTTACGCCAGCAACTGATTGCTAATGATGAAGTATCGGCAGATGATGCGCAGCGTTTGGCTTGGCAAACACAATTACAAGATTGCCGACAACAATTGAGTTTATTGCAGGGGGAACAGCCATTAATTACGGTTGCAGTGGATGCCCACAGTGTTGCAGCCGTGGTTGCGGATTGGACTGGAATTCCTCTTGGCCGGATGGTGAAAAATGAGATCAGTATTGTCCAGAATTTGGAACATAGCTTGGAACAACGGGTTATTGGCCAGCAACATGCGTTAAGTATCATCAGTGAACGGGTACGTACGGCACGTGCACACTTGGGTGATCCCAATAAGCCGGTGGGGGTATTTCTGTTATGTGGCCCTTCTGGGGTAGGGAAAACCGAAACAGCGTTGGCATTGGCTGAAAATCTGTATGGTGGTGAGCAGAATCTGATCACTATCAACATGAGTGAGTTTCAGGAGCCACACAGTGTATCAACGTTGAAAGGGGCGCCGCCGGGATATGTCGGTTATGGTGAAGGTGGCGTGCTGACGGAGGCTGTTCGCCGACATCCATACAGTTTGGTGTTACTGGATGAGGTGGAAAAAGCACATCCTGATGTACATGAGCTGTTTTTTCAGGTGTTCGATAAAGGCTGGATGGAAGATGGAGAAGGTTGTCGCATTGATTTCCGCAATACGTTAATCATACTGACCTCGAATGTGGGTAGTCAGGAGGTTATCAGTGCCTGTACCCGGCAGGATGGTTTGCTGGATGTGGAAATGTTGACGCAGCAGTTACGTCAACCGCTGCTACGGATATTTCCTGCGGCTTTGCTTGGCCGTCTGACGGTCATTCCTTTCTTGTCATTGAGTGATGAAATGCTGGAAAAGATTGTACAATTGCAATTGACGCGGGTAGCCCAACGCCTGTGGGAAAATTATGGTATTAAAGCGCAATTTGATCGCCGAGTGACACAACAGATTATGGCTTGTTGTATGGAACAGGAATCTGGCGCTCGCAGGGTTGATTCTATTATTACTAATATTTTATTGCCGCAGATGAGTCGTAAATTGCTGACAGCAACGATGGAGAATCAACGTTATTCTCAATTGAAAGTTGCTTGGGAGAATGCGGCATTTCAGTGTTATTTTTGTTGAGATTGCCATATGTGCATAAAAACTTAAGCCTATATACCCAATGGATTTCAAGATACATCGCGACGGCAAGGGAGCGAGTCCCCGGGAGCATAGCAAACTATGTGACCGGGGTGAGTGAGTGCAGCCAACAAAGAGGCAACTTGAAAGATAACGGGTATAGAACATAGTGAGTATTGAATACCCAAAAATCTTTGCGATAGTATGTAGGAAGCGTTAGAATTAATTTTAATTAAGTAATCCTTATTCCGATTTTTAGGGGGTGTTGTATGAAACTTCAATCAGCACGTGATATTAAGCAAGTTCAGCATAAAATTTACGGTAACTACCTACGTCAGATTGAATCCGGTGAACGTGAATCGATGCAATTCATGCCTAAATCTGATCTTGGTCAATTACAACACTCAACCAAGCTGAAAAAGCAATTTAGTTTTGCTTAATATTTCAATTTAAGACAATATAAACCATCTTAATTTTAAGGTGGTTTACTTATGCTTCATATAGAACCTCTTGACCAGTTGTATTTACTTAACCGGGAATTAATGGAACATGCAGATAATTTTACTGCACCAGTTATAACTATTGGTGGACAGGCTGTACATTATTGGGTTACATGGTATTATAATAATTATAGTGCTAAGCCTCTTAGTGAATACATAACCTCAAATGATGTGGATTTTTCTGCACGCAAAATAGATGTGGAAGCTATAGCTAAAGCACTAAACGTTTCTATTCAACATAATGAAAATAATCCACCGCCAGCAATAGCCATATTTGCACTTAAAAATAAAGATACGGGAAAGATAAAGGAATATAAAAATAAACTATTTGTGAATAAACAGATTTATAATGAAAAACATATTGAAATACCAAATGTCGTTGATATTATCGATTGGCCTGCGGGTTTTGAGCTTAGTGACTTTCAAGCAAATAAATTATTTTTAAATACTGAGGTGTTTTATATTCCTATTACAGATTTAAAATATACACCTCATTATAATGTTAGAATAATTAATCCAATAGCTTGTATGAAATCCAGATTTTTCAATGTATATTCAAAGGTGAAAACAGATGTAATACAAGAGGTTGAGAGAATAAAGGCTCTTTGTATTCCTGTATTGATATTCTTGTATGAGAAATTTGAAAAGTATGATTTTAGAGAAGCAAAAATATATTTTTATAAATTCTTGGAAATTGTAGAGAATACATATTATAAACGATTGCAGGTTGAATGTAATATCAGGCTAGACAAGGTGTTAGAGGAGCTTTATAATTTATTGTTAGAAGGTTATGGTGATTTTTGTGTGCCCAGTATGTTCATGGAAAATGAATTTCCTTCAATTATTAAAAGAGTAAATAATAAAATGAATAGAAAAAAACTTCAGATCTACGCATAGAATATTATACCTTATGGATTTCAAGATGCATCGCGACGGCAAGGGAGCGAGTCCCCGGGAGCATAGCAAACTATGTGACCGGGGTGAGTGAGTGCAGCCAACAAAGAGGCAACTTGAAAGATGACGGGTATATAAAGAAGGAAAATATATAATAGTACACTTTAGTTTTCACATAATCTCATCAATTAACTATTACATCTTAAAAAAATTTTGTGTTATTCAATTTGTTAACAGTGAGATTAATTTTTACCATTTATCGATACAAGGTAATAGTTGTAATAAGTCGGTCTGACAAGGTTATGAGGCAGGTTATCTTAACATAATGATCTGCATATTTTTATACATAATTTTATTAATAATAACCTGTTGACCGAGAGGTGAGCGCGTTATTATTAATTTGGAATCCTGTCCTTTCGAACAGGATTTTGTCAACGGATTGGTTTCATTGTTCATGATAGCTGGCATCATTAATGGGACGAAGTTATCACCCGTATTTATTAATCATCACTATTGTTGAAAACAGCATTTAATTTTTGTTGGTAAACGCTAAGGAAAAAAGCGTTGAATAGCGTTGACGATTGTTGGCGTATCTCTTCGGCGGTTTGTTGATAGCGGTCAGTAAAGTTATCCCATAACCTTGCTTTACGGTGTTGTGTGTTATTCAGGGGCCAGAAGTGGGCTGCCGGGACACTGTTTTCGTCGTAGGACGGATCAAAGCGATTTATTATGGTGTTAAGACAATAGAAAAGCGCTTCTTTCATTGCCTGTTCATGCCCGCCTGACATGGGGTATGTCTGTAGTGTGGTCATGTCGTTGGTTGTAGATGCGGAGGGTTCTGTTTTGAATAGACATAATGGATCGAGTTGTTTTATCTGCTCTTCCCATAGCTGTAGCGGTGTGGTAGAGCGGTAGGTGTTTGGCTGAAACAGGGCATGACTGTTGGTGCGTTGGCATTGAGTGGTAAAGAGTTCTATTGGATCAATAGGGCGGGTAGCGAGTTGATCAAGAGTTTGCAGGATCTCTGTTTCTGGTGACGAAAAATTGGCCGCAGAGAGTTGATCACTCGCTTTTTGGCTTTCTTCGGCGGGTAATGTTGTATTTAATTCATCCCATATTGCCTCAGAAAGATCGGCTTTTGTTATTTCCTGTTTGACGGAATGATATTTTGCCGTTTCTATTTCGTTCACAGTTAGGTAGTAATCACCAATTTGGAGCTTATTATTTTCTTGCAGAGATGCGATTTCTCCACGCGCTAATGGAATATTGTTAATCATCATGAAGGCCGTTCCAATATTAGTAATAGTGCAGACACCTTGGGCAGAAATATGTACACTGGCTTGTAATGCCGAAATACAACTATTTAGATCTGGCAACACAAAATGATTATTTTCGCTGGTGCCGATAGTTCCTCCGGGAGGATAAAAAATATGACTGCTATTGGCTGCCATATTGCCTGATGGAGGATTGATAAGGGTTATTTTCATAACAACGTTGCTTATTATATTGAGTAATAATTTACCCTTCCGCCACGAAAAAGGGATGCAGCATCCTAAAGAACACGAACATAGCGTATTCCGGGCGGAAGGTTATTTTTTACTGATTTAGTTATCAGTGCGTGTTTTCTTATTTACTGGTGTTCTTTTGGGTATCCCAATTAAATTCTACATCGGCACCACTTTTTCCTTCGTTATCTTGTTCTTTATAAACCACTTTGGCGATATTCGGTGAAAAGCTGTATTTCACGCCAATAGTGCCGGGTATAATGGCTGTTGAACCTTCTGTTAAATGTGGAATATCGCGGTTAAAGTCAACCAGTTCAATGCTGTCAAGCAATGCGCTACCAAGCGTAATCGTGGTGAACTCTTGTTGTTCGCCTCCTGCTTTACGCATGGTTAACTTTACTTCGGGCAAATGAACGCCTTGTGCTAATTTCTGCATTAACGTTGGCATTGCCTTATCCATCCGGGCATAGACCACCAGAGAGTGTACTTTGGCGCGTCCGCTGCCGCCTCCACCGCCACTACCGGTTTCTACTGGTTGTGATAGTTTCCATTCAAAGGTATGCACATCAATACCGTTAGGATGATTGCTATCTTTACATTCACCGGAGACATCTTTGATATCCAAATAGATGCTGTTGTTCATGATCACATTCCTTATTCAGTCATTTTCAGAATTAACCACCACTCTGTTTTAGAGAGGGCAGTTTTGATACCAGCCGCAGGGAAACCGTTAATCCCTCCAGTTGATAGTGGGGACGCAGGAAGAATTTGGCTTGATAATATCCGGGGTTATCTTCCTGTTCGATGACCTGTACTTCAGCCGCTGCTAGTGGTTTGCGCGCTTTGGTCTGTTGTGAGGAGTTGGCGGGATCACCGTCAACATAGTTGATGATCCATTTATTTAGCCAGCGTTCAATGTCGTCGCGGCTCTGAAATGATCCCACTTTGTCACGCACAATACATTTCAGATAGTGTGCAAATCGGCAGCAGGCAAACAGATAAGGTAAGCGAGCGGCCAGATTAGCGTTTGCTGTGGCGTCGGCATCCATATATTCCGCAGGTTTTTGCAGTGATTGTGCGCCGATAAATGCCGCAAAATCGGAGTTTTTACGGTAAACCAACGGGATAAAGCCGTTTTTTGCTAACTCAGCCTCACGGCGATCACTGATAGCAATTTCCGTTGGGCATTTGATATCCAAACCACCATCATCTGTCGGAAAGGTGTGACAGATCAGTTTATCCACTGCTCCGCCTGATTCGACCCCTCGGATGGATGCACACCAGCCATATTCTTTAAAGGAACGGTTAATGTTCACCGCCATCGCATAGGCTGCATTGCTCCAGACATAGTTACTGTGGGTAGCTCCTGCGGTTTTTTCTTCAAAATCGAATCTTTCAACGGGATTAGTGCTGATACCGTAAGGTAAACGTGCCAGAAAACGTGGCATGACCAAGCCAATGTAACGAGCATCTTCCGATTCGCGCAGACTACGCCAGGAAGCATATTCCGTGTTGAGAAAAATTTTGCTTAGATCGCGCGGGTTTGCCAGTTCTTGCCAGGTTTCCATCTGCATCACCCCCGGCGAAGCACTGCTGATAAAAGGGCAGTGGGCGGCAGCGGCGATACGGGCCATCTCTCCCAACAGTTCGATGTCTTGTGGATTGTGGTCGAAATAGTAATCACCTACCAAACAGCCAAGTGGTTCGCCACCAAATTGACCGTATTCTTCTTCATAAATCCGTTTGAAAACCGGGCTCTGATCCCAGGCGGTGCCTTTATAGCGTTTTAATGTACGTGCTAATTCTTTCTTTTCGACGCTCATCACACGTATTTTCAGCATTTCGCTGGTTTCCGTGTTACTGACTAAATAGAGCAGACCACGCCATGCACCCTCCAGTGCTTGAAAATCAGGGTGATGGAGAATTTCGTTGATCTGCTGCGAAAGTTTGTTATCAATGGCGGCAATCAGCGCCTGAATGGTGCCGAAAGTGTCGCTCGATAAGGTCAGGCTGTTTTCCAGTGCTTGATGTGCCAGAGTTTTAACGGCGTTTTCCACGGCAAGGCGTGCCTGATCCGTTTTAGGGCGAAATTCTTTCCTGAGTAACGCATTAAGTTCACTCTGGTTGTAGTGAGTGATTTGGCTAGGTTTTTCACCGGCTAAGTGGATTTCAGGCTGGCTCATGGCTGTCTCCCTGATCTTGTTTTGCTTCCGGGTTTATGGATTCTGTGTTGTTCAGCGGTGCAGTACTTAGCGATTTCAGTAATGCCGGATCTTGCAGGATAGTCGCGATTAGCTCTTCGGCTCCGCTTTTGCCATCCATATAAGACAGTAGGTTAGCCAGTTGAGTACGTGCTTCCAGGAGCTGATTAAGTGGTTCAACCTGACGTGCTATCGCATCAGGTAGAAAATCATCCATTGTGTTGAAAGTGAGAGCGACTTGAATTTTGCCTTCACCGCTTAAGGTGTTGTCCACCGGAAAGGTAACGCTTGGGAGTAGTGATTTCATGCGGTCATCGAAATTATCAACATCAATGTCGAGAAATTTTCGCTGACTGAGTGGAGGAAGTTGATCAGCAGATTTTCCGGCTAAATCCGACATTACTCCCATGACAAAAGGGAGTTGAACCTTACGTTCATCACCGTATAGTTCGACGTCGTATTCAATTTGTACTCGTGGTGCACGATTACGGGCGATGAATTTTTGCCCGCTGTTTGATCCTGACATAGTATTCTCCATCGACAAAATCAGTAGTTATGAGTCATTGACGGAGTAACAGCGGCTTTTCCAGCGTATTACCCCCATTTTGCGGTCTCCTCAGCTCGCGTTATGTCTGCTTTTTACAGCCCAAAAAGTGTTCAAGTTGATCGACAGCCTCTGGAGCAAGATTGCGCATAATGTTCATAAAATCCTGGTTAATGAGATGTTGCACTCGTGCAATCATCAATGGTGCCGGATGACTGGATTCATGTAATAGAAAGTACTGCCGTACCGCTTCCAGCGCTTGTTGAGCCTGTTCACGATTCTGGATACTGGATGGCTGCCAGCTATTGGATAGGCTTGGTTGGTGCGTATTGTTACCATTGCCCGGTAGGGGATGTTGGCTATCCTCCTCAATTTGAGCAGTATCGGGTTGCGGGGTGAGAAGCTGTACCAGATGGTGAAATATTGCCATTTGACGGCGCATATCTGGCAGGCCACTGTCACCAAGATGGCTACGTAATGTGTTAATCAGGCATTGCAGGGTGGCGGCTATTTGTGGGATTAGCTTTATCACCGGTGCTTCACCTTGCTGTAATTCAGCAATCAGAAGATCTATCCCGCCGGGAAATGGACTCTCTTCCGTGTTACTGCCATCCAGACATTTCATGATATCTGCCACGGTGAGGGTTATCCCATTCCGGCGGGCGAATTCGCACTGGCGCACCTGTTTAGCCAACGCAAAACCATCACCTAGCCCCTGTAACGCGTTGATACGCATCAGTGGATCCGGTTCACCATCCTGTTCTACGGCGGGCCACAAGGTTTCCCAATAATGCGCAACTGTCTGTTCCAATAACATCAGACCTTGTGCATATCCAACCAAGCCGTATTGGCGGCACCAGGCTTGCATGAGCAGGATAATAATGTGCAGATCTTTGCTGCGTACTAGCAGAGCAAGTGCGCTTTTCTCTATCTGTCGCCAGTCAGGTTCCTGTGTCGGAATGATAAAGTCGCCGAATTGCTGTTCAGCTTTTCCCTGCGACAATTGAATCAGATGTATGAATTCAGCGCTATATTCCAGATCTTCGCCACCGGGATGTTCCTGGCTGACCGGGTTAAGCAGAGGTGTGATATCCATCAAGGTTCTCCTTATGATTTGATACAGGTAAATTCCGGTACGACAAATGGGTTGTGTATGCTGTCGGGTATGAGTATCAGCGTGGCTTGGTGTCCTGCCAGATTAAAGGTGATGCGGTAATGTAGGCTGTCTTCCTGAAACCGCTTTCCGGCATCAATTAGCCTGTTTAATGCCCAAGGTCCTGAGGTTTCTAGTGACTTGGTTTTGCCATTAGCCAACAGCATGGTCAGTTTGGCTTTACCAGCATTGTTGCCGCCGGGCCAAGTGAAGTACCAAGGGGTCAGTGGGCCGTGGCTGTAACTGACGCTCTGATCGTTAAATGTCAGCGTTAAAGTCAAAATATCGTTGTCCATTCGCAGCGGTTGTAAAGTAAGAGAAAAAGAGGGTTGCGAAGAGGCCGTACTAAAGAATGCGTCACGGACAAACTGCGCTTGCCGGAATGTTTTTAGCAATGTCTGATCTTCGGGTTTAGTACTGCCTAATACCCAAGGGAAAAAGTGCCATTTATCACTTTGAGTGTTGACCTTATCCACCAAATACTGATTAAAAAAGCGATCCATCAGCCCCTGATTTGGTGCAAACATATGCGCCATGTCATCAAGGGTAATATCGCGTTTGCTGTGACGTGATAAGGGATAACGTCCGGCAATGGCTCCGCGACAGAAGTCACTAAGTTGAGCGCTGGCGAGTTGATGTATGCGTGAAACAGCCTGTTGCTGTGTGTCACCTTTGGCGCTCTGGGTCATGTCCATGACCATGTTGCGGAACGGTGCTGGTAGTCGGCCTGCGTCAGCTTGTAATTGTGTCAGGATCGTGTCGGAGGATGCTGTTGTGGTTTCGCCACTTTCCTGTAAAGCGGTAAGGTAGCGATAGAGATCGCCCAATTTTTTGAACGTATCATCGAAGGTAATAGTATTGCTGTTATCTCCCTGCGAGCGAGCCAGATCGAGTAGATCGCGGTAGTGGCTTCTGACAATCTGTTCTGGTGCAGGTAATGTAGAGGGAATGCTGGCAGCCGGAAACAGATTTTGCAGTTTTCGGCTGGTTTCATCATTCAATCGCTGGCCTAGTTGCGTGAGTTTATCGTTATCTTCCGGTGAGGAGAGTGCAATGATGTGGCTGATGTTAATCAGCAGATTGCGTAAGGGAGAATGGGTGCCGGAGAGAATCCGTACATTATTAATACGCTGGTTGAAGCTATTGGCCGGGATTAGGGCGATATCATTGAGAAAGGTATCCCATTCCAATATAAAATCGTTCATATAAAGTTGGCGCACTTGGTCAGCAGTATTATCTTCTGATTGTGATGGCATATTGAGGACCCAACAGTCAGTGTCGTGCACTGTTTTTACCGTATCATCTAGCTGTGCAACCAGACCGTGCCAGTATCCATCTGGCGTAAAGAAACCGGGGATGGCTGTCGTATCGGGCAGACCGCTGTTTCGTTTCAATACCAGTTCAGTCTGAGGGCCCGCGAGATCAATCAGATTGACAGATTTGAAACGTCCGTTATTCAGTACTCTTTTTTTGATGCTGGTATACACCCGTTGGGAAAACGTGGAGCGCATGATATTTTTTATCGCTTCCTGTATCAGTTGCTGATCTTTGTGCGGGGACCAAGAAGGCTGATTTTGATTCAGTAGTTGATAAAGATGCTGTTGGAATATCTTGCGTTGTGCCTCGTTTAGCTTGTCACCACCGGGAATATGAGACAGATTCAGCATCAGCCAAGCGGTAAGGAATTTGCCATCGTAATGCTGGGGCTGAAATAGCATCTGATAGGCTTTCAGGGCCTCATAGGTTGATTCGCTGTTATCGCCATCGGCTTGCTGACGCAAAATACTTTCAACCTGCTGTGTTACCAGTGGCAGTAATAAATTCTTTAACGCATGTTGATAAATCGAATAATTTGCACTGTTCAGTTGAGGGCCTCGATACAGCCCCATACCATAAGCAAGTGGAGGGTAGTCTGAATCAATTTGATGGTTTGTGGTGAATGACTGTAGCTGTGTCAGATATTGGAGCAAGTGTGGCAGATCACGAGTTGATGATTGGCTCAGCGCCTGACCCTGCTGTTCCAGCATTGGCAGTCGGGTTGTAATTTGTGCCAGATAGCTGTGGTTATTGTGGTAACTGGTCAATAATAGTACGCAGATCCCCGCCATGAAAGAGAGTAATAAGCTACATCCTACCAATAGGAAAAAGCGTCGGCGTAATTCATACAGGCGGTTGGTGCTGGCTAATCCGCTTTCAGCCAAAATAATTTTTTGAAATAGCTGTCTCAGGAAGTAGCTGCGGGCAGTTGTTCTGTTATCGTCGGTGTTTGCCGAGGAAAATGTATAACGGTAATCAGGCAGGTTATGCTGTGTAGCACCGTTGTGCCATGATTCCCCCTGTTTTTGATTGGCGCTGGTGAAATAGAGACCATGTGGTAACCACGGGCGATCAAAGCCGGAAGAGGTGAAAATAATATTGAGATAACGTATCAATACCGGACGAAGGTTCTCAAATGCTTGTGGGAAGGCGAAACTCTGTTCCCGCTGCACGATATCTTGTTGGGCCAGTAAGGTATCTGCCAGTGCAGCATCCAGACGCTGTTGCAGGTGATTATATTGTTCATCCAGCATCTGTTGTAAATCAGCATGGGAATGCCGTTCTTGTTGCCAAGGGAACGTAAAGCCCCAGACCTGATCCAACGCTTCGCCATAAAAACGGCTAAAATAACTGTTAAACCCCGGTAGCAGATCGGTTTTGGTGACCATCACGTAGACAGGAAAGTCAATTTTTAGCTGTAAACGCAAATCCATCAGTCGCTTACGTAGCAATAAAGCCTGATGATATTGGGCATCATTATCCTGTTGTAGTAGATCTTGGATGCTGATCGCCAAAATAACCGCGTTGATGGGTTGGCGTGGACGATAACGTTTTAGTAGTTTCAGTAAGGTCTGCCACAGAGGATTACCCTCTTTTAGGTATTCTCCGGCAGGGCTAAGGATGACGCCCTGAAAAGTGAAATACCATGAGCAGTGTGATTCGGCACTGGTTTCAGGGAGAGCAAATTGGCTTGGATAAGTTGTATGGTAGAAATCTAACCCTGAGTTCAGCAAAGCTTTGTCTTTGCCGCATCCCTGGGTACCTAAAACCAGATACCAAGGCAGATGATAGAGGTAGAACTTGCCTAGACGTATGGTAAGAGGGGCACCGTTTAAACGCAGACCGTGTTTAATCAAGGATGACGCCTGTTTAAAGCTATCCGCGAGGGATTGAGCAGCACTTCGGGGTGTTGGTGTGACATTGCTGACATGGTGTAAGCGGCGGCGCAAATGACCATTGGCCCAAAGCTGATAGAGGAAAGGTAACAGCCGTAGTAACAACCACAGCGAAATTAGTACAGCGATTGCTATTTGGCGTTGAGTTTCAGTGACTAATGGATGTAGATCGCCGATGGCGATAAATGGCCCCATGATCCAAATGAGCAGGCACAGCCCGGCAACAATGAGTGCCCCCCAAAACAGGCGATTGGTGATGATGGCGATAAATGCTTTCAACATTTTCTTTCTCTCTTGCCTACTGATCTGAATTATCTGGCGTGGTGTTGAAAATAATTTCAATACGACGGTTCAATGCTCGATTCTTGGCGTTGGTATTGGGGACTAAAGGGGCTTGTGCACCGGCGCTTTCAACCTGTAGCCGTTGTGGTTGCCGCAGACCAGTGCGGAGCTGTTGTGCTACGGTTTCTGCTCGCGCCAGTGACAGGGCATAGTTAGAAGAGTAGGCATGTGTATGAATTGGCAGGTTGTCACTGTGCCCGCGGACGATAATTTTTCCGGTAGTCAGATTCAGTTGTTTGGCAAGATCCTGGAGAGGTGCCAGATAACGCGGGTTCAGCGTTGCTGATGCAGAAGCAAACAGGTTGCCTCCCTGTAGGGTAACACTGACATTATCTGCGTTCTGGCTGACGGTGCTCTCTTGCTGCCCCAACATGGATTGCAACATCTGCCGTAGATGAGCAACAGAAAAACGTTCAACCGGTAATGTGGCTTCCGGTAGGGGCAGGTTATATATGGATGTCAACACCGGTTCTGTCTGTTGATTAAGCCGGGTATTCAGCCCAATGTAGAGTAGACCGGTCAACAGGACGCAGGACAGTGAGCAAAACAATAGAAAGTGGGATAGCCGTGATGGTTGATCTGTGTTAACTGGCAGAGAAGGAGGTGCTACGCTTAAGGTGGCAGAATATTCCCCTCTTACCTGAAGCAGGCGTATTGCCAGGCGCTGAATTAAGGTTTCCAGTTGAGCGAGACCATTTTCCACCAGACGATAGCGTCCACCAAATCCTAGCAGTAAGCAGAAGTAGAATAGTTCGAGCAGATCGATATGTTTACTCGGTTGTTGCAGCAACATATCCAGTAACTTGAAAAATTTTTCACCACCGCTGCTCTCTTTGTGGAATGTGACTAACAGGCCATTACCTGACCAGATACTGTTGTCTCCCCAAGAGGTCAGTGCCACTGCCTCATCCAGAGAAGTACACAGGCAGTAACGGGCGCCGAGAATGGTTTCATAGCTGAATCCTGCCTGTTGGCACTGTTTCTCAAAGCGATAGATTTCTCCGATCAGTTGTTGACGTAACTGACCTGAATCTTCCGGTTTAGCGGCGTGACGGATGTGTGGCATGGCATTTAACAGTGGATAAGCAGCCTGCACCAATGGGTTATAGTAGTTGCGATTCATCGGTTTATCTCCTCATCATCAGACAGGCGTTTAAGTGCCCAAAATGCCATTTTTAGACTAGGAAACTCGCCAGCAACGTAGAAGGCGAACACACCGGATTTTCTTAACGACTGCTCAGTCTCTCCATCAAGCGCCAATTTGAAGTAGCAGAACCCATTCTGATAGGGAAGTTGCCTGGGGATCTGTGCCAGGTGGTGCAGAGCGATACCGGGCAATTGCAAACGTACGAGATCGCGTATGTGGTCAGCGGGGGCGATTTTGATTTGGGCCGGAAAGTGAGCCATAAAAGCGTTATGTTCTATTTCTGACTTTACGGCTAAGATGAAGTGATAATCACTCAGATTCATCTGTTCCGGTAGTGACGCTACATTCAATCCTGGCAGACGTTTAGTTAGGGGCAGTGAAACAACATATTCTTCCAGCACGATGGACAGATTGCGTTGCAGTAATGTCAGGAGATGGGTGAAGCAGCCGCCAATATCCTGATGGTTGTAGCGGGGTAACTCGCCTTCCAGCGTATAGGGCACCTGAAATGAGCTCATTTCCAGTGCGTAGCTGATCCAAATGAGAAAAAGCGTTTCCGGTGCTTGTTGAGGCAGATGCATGATGTGTTGAAGTTGAGCACAGAAACGGTTTAACAGTGCTTGTTGTAACAAATCGCGGGTACTGGAGCCGTTGTATTGCAGATGACGGCTAAGTTGTTGGCAGCGTTGCAGTAACAGGCCATAAAGATCACTCGTCATGCGCTGTAATAATGAATTTGCCCAACAATTAAGCAACGGCGGAATGTACCCAGTATCCAGAATGACGACACCATCCTGATTTTTTTCTAAAACCCGCAGTACACCCATAGCAATCCACTCACCATTCAGTTCATTTTTTGGCAGCAGGCGCAGGCGTAATCTGCCGCAATGTAGGGTAGTACTACCGAGTGTTAACGCATTGACGTCGTTGACCTCTTTTTCGAAAGCTTGATAACGTGCCAGAGAGTCGGGAGCATCATCGAAACTAACGGATTCGCGTCCGGCCAAATATGCCGGTATAGCTAGGGTGATAATTTGCGAACGCAATGAAGGGCTGATTTCTAACGTGGGTGGTGCTTCATCGGTTTCAGTAAATTCAAAGGTGGTACCGTCAGGCATAATACCACTGGCTGCCAGCAGTGAGATTTTTCCCAAAGCAAGTTGGCTTTCATCGAGTTTTAATGATGAAAATCCCCAATTGTAGGCTCGTTGTAGAGCTCCCCATTGACGCAGGCGTGCATCTACATATTCATCTGCTTGTTGAAAATGGTGGGGGCGTAAAAACATGCCTTCCATCCAGAGAACTTTATGTGCATTTTTCATGGGTGATCTCCTGAGCATGTGTGATTTATTTATCGGATGCAGATGCAATCTGTAATCCGTGTGAAGTAACAGTAATCAACTGATAAGGCTCAGAGGATGAAAAAGGATTCAAAACCGATAAATAAGAGGCGGTTGGAAACGATGATAAGGGAATAGTGAGCCGCCATTGTTTATCGGTAATATTTTGATATTCTGCCCAGATAGCAATATATTTTTCTGTTGACGGTGCATTAACTGTAATACTGATATTATTTTCTTCTTTTCGTGGCAACAAGAAGATTGATCTTTGATAAATCACCGTATTAGCTAAGACGGAATGGGTATTTTTTTGTAAAGCCCCGATATCTGCCTGATTAAATTTATCTGGATCATTTAATAACAATATATTTAATTTTAGCGGCGCATGATGGTTAATATCACCTTGCGCCTGAAATTTAATGGTGTACAGAATATTTTTTTCCACTTTATTTGTAGAACAGCTCACAGTCAGCAGTATGCTCAACAGGATAAAAGAGGAAAAAGAGTGACGTTTATAGTGAGGTAAAAATAGCATAGAAATCCCTCCATTACAGTCCTAACAGCAGTACCTTAAGCTGGCTAGGAATTAAACGCATGCCGATCATGTTGGTGCTATTTTGCAAACTCAAGCTGGTGACACGTGTAGCGGGAAATCCTTTAATTAAAGTGGTAAAGGAGCCGATTAAATGGCGTGAAGGTCCCATTACGGTACCGGAAATAATACCGAGATTGACGCCAAGGTTATCGCCAAAGCTGGTATTCGTCACTGTTGCCATATTATGTGCCGGCATTCCCATAAACAGCACTTTATAAGTGTGAGGCGTCGCCATCAGACCTAGAGTCATATTAGGGTATGGAACAGGCACGGGTACAGGCAAAGGTGTCATACAGACATCTGGAAATGCCAGATCCATACCAAAAAGTTGGCAATTCGCAAACATATCATCACCTATTAAATTAATGTGTTGCTATTTATAGCCAATAGATTAGCAAAAGAGAAAATAAAACCAATAAGGTATTAACCTTATTTTCTGGAGTGATTTTAAAATATGAATATTGTTATCAACTTATTCTGAAAAATAAGGGTTTTGTCTGATCCTAACTGAAAGAGTATTCTAGGAAAATCTTATAAACAGTAGGGAATAAAATTAGTCATTAATGTATGAAATGGCAATGCCGGGATTTCTTTATAATAAAAAATACTTAAGAACATTAATGTAATCGGATGGGATAATGAATACAGTTGAATTGCTCAAACATATTTATGACATAAATTTATCGTATCTGCTATTAGCTCAGCGGTTAATTAACCATGAAAAAGCATCAGCGATGTTCCGTTTAGGTATTAGCGATTCTATGGCTGATACGTTATCTAAATTGACATTACCTCAGTTGGTCAAACTTGCTGAGACGAATCAATTAATTTGTCATTTACGGTTCGAAAACAGTAAAACTATTCAGCAACTTACCAAGAAATCTCGGATAGATGATTTACAAAAAACACATACAGGGATTTTGTTATCGACTCATCTGTTTCAACAGTTATCTTCGAAAGATGATATTTCAGTGAAGAAAAGAGTATTGAGAGATGGTTGAGAAAAGTATCGTTCAAGAGATTAAGGATATACAGCTAGCGGTGGAACTGATCACTTTAGGCGCACGGTTACAAATGCTGGAAAGTGAAACGAAGCTGAGCAGAGGACGATTAATTAAGCTTTATAAAGAGTTGAGAGGAAGCCCACCGCCTAAGGGAATGCTCCCGTTTTCAACCGATTGGTTTATGATCTGGGAACAGAATATTCATTCATCCATGTTTTACAATGCCTATCGTTTCTTACTTAAAGGGGGTTATTGTGAAGGTGTAGGGGCTGTGATTAAAGCTTATCGACTCTACCTTGAACAGTGTTCTCCTGTTGAGGGAAATGAGCCGATTCTGGCGCTGACTCGTGCCTGGACTCTGGTACGTTTTATAGACAGTGGTATGTTGCAACCTTCACCATGTCGTACTTGTGGTGGAACGTTTATTACTCATGCTTATCAACCGGTGAATAGCTTTATTTGTAGCCTTTGTCAGCCGCCATCACGTGCAGTAAAGAGAGTTACTTTTCCCCTTAGTCTGCTAGGTGTTTAATCCAGTCGCAATTTTTTGCTTATGTAAATCTGACAGAGGTCGGTATTTCAGGATAATTAAGTTGTCAATGGTGAGAGAAACGTTTCGTTGATGGATATTCATTTTTGTTGGGATTCTGTTGATATGAAACCAGCGTAAAATTGATTTTAGTCATAATTTGGTTAGACGATTTTGGTAAGTTTTATCTGATTGTTATCTGATGTAAAGTATTTATTATCTTCGGGTGTATTTTCTTGAATTATAGTATGCCGGAAAGATAACGGGTATAACCCAATGAGATAAGTTCTAAACCTGTTGTTAATTAACCTGATAGGCGAGGAGTAATTTGGGTTTTTCACAAGGAGATATCTCTGAATAATAAGGAGATTATAAAATGAGAACAGGCTCATCATTAGTAATTAAACTCACTGTATTTCTATCATTGACGTTGTTTCTGATATGGCTGATTTCTGTCGTAGCAACGGCATTTTTTTCTTTCAAACATGCACATCAGCATGTGATGGATGAATTATCCCATCTTGCGACCTTACGGGCTGATTTAAGTAATCATCGCTTTGAGGGGGCGGAGAAAGATGCGCAGGAACTAGCGAAACGTTATGATGCTTATTATGAAAAGTATGAAAATAATAAAAATATTACGTCGAATACTGATAGCAAATATCTTCCCATCAATGGCAGTATCTGCCAACCCGATCACGAAATAAATCAGGATAATTGGTTTATTCAAGCATATGGCGCTGCCGGGCAGGCTTATTATCTGGACAGCTTTATTTTTAAGCGATCTCAGGGGATCTCCATTTATCCCCCGGAAAAAATCTCAGATGACTACTTTGTCAAACGATGTTTGGAGTTAGCGAATTTTCCTATGAACCCCAACCACGATAATATTTACTGGGGACAGCCGGAGCATATTCCTGGCAGTGGCTGGAGTATCTCGGTTGCCGCGAGTGATAAAATGGGCCGACTGACCGGATATGCGATTAAGTTCAATGATCTATTGTCATACGGGCAAGCGGTGACTAATTATGACATTGATCTCTGGTTGGACAGCAATCAACAATTATTGCCGTTTTTTAAAGGGAAATTACCGCAGGATCAAGAACAACATATTTTAGCATTGTTGAAGAAAGTTAAATTACATGATGGCTGGCAATATATTCCCGGTTATCAGGTATTACGTATCCAGCTGAAAGGTCCCGGTTGGCAGCAATTGGTACTTTATCCCACAAGAAGTCTATTTGAGGAAGTCGTTGATCAGGCGATTATTCAGCTTCCATTTGCGTTAATTATTCTATTAATGATAACGCTGACGATATTCTGGATGTTGCATTATTATCTGGCTAAACCGTTGTGGCAATTTGTAGATATTATCGATAAGACTGGACCACACGCGCTAGATGTACGTTTGCCAGAGAGCCGGCGTGATGAATTGGGGCAGATAGCCAGGGCCTACAATACGTTACTTGATACCCTGAATCAGCAATATTCCACGCTGGAAAATAAGGTCGCAGAACGTACCAAAGCATTAACAGAGGCAAAACAACAGGCAGAATTGGCTAATAAGCGTAAAAGTAGCCATCTGACGACCATTAGTCATGAACTAAGAACGCCACTGAGTGGGACATTAGGTGCATTGGAGTTACTGAAAACCAGTGAGATGAGCAGCGAGCAGCTACAATTGGCAGAGACAGCTCATCAGTGCACGCTATCTTTATTATTCATTATCAATAAATTGCTTGATTTTTCGCGCATTGAAGCTGGACAGGTTGAGCTACAGTACGCGACCAGCCAGTTGTTACCATTGCTGGATCAGTCAATGGCGACGATACAGGGAATGGCACACAATAAAAAGTTGACGCTAGAAACCTTTGTTGCTGCTGATGTGCCACAGGTATTAATGCTTGATGCAAGCCGGGTAAGACAGATTTTGGTAAATTTGTTAGGAAATGCCTGCAAATTTACCGATGATGGCGGCATTTCTCTGACTGTCACCCGTTCAGATAATATGTTGATTTTTGATGTTACTGACAGCGGATGTGGTGTCGCTCCAGAAAATATCGCCTCGATATTTAATCCCTTTTATCAGGTGCAGGAACATGCGCAGGGAACGGGCCTTGGGCTGACGATTGCGGTTACGCTGGCCAGAATGATGGGAGGAAATCTGGAATTTAACAGCACCTTTGGCTTAGGCACTAGCGTAGTGTTTCAACTGCCATTGATGGATTTTACTGAACCCGTGTTGTTACAGGGAGAGATAGGCGCACCGTTTGTCTTACATCGTCAACTGATGGCATGGGGCCTTATTTGTTTGACTGAAGAGCATTCCGGCGAATTATCCGCCAATGATTTGCGTTTTTTGCCCGGTCGTTTGCGGGATATTGTCGAACGTCAGTTATCTGGTGCGTTGCCGCCGGTACAAGATAACGTACCGCTACAACCTTGGCGTATGCAGGTATTGCTGGTTGATGACGCAGTGACCAATCGGGACATCATTGGCATGATGTTGACGCGATTGGGGCAGGGAGTGCGGCATGCTCAGGATGGTACAGAAGCCTTATTGTTGGGACAGCGTTACCGTTTTGATTTGGTACTGATGGATATATTGATGCCGGGGCAGTGTGATGGTCTGGAAACTACCCGGCGTTGGCGTATTGATTCTGACAATCAGGACCCAGAGTGCATGATTGTTGCTCTGACGGCAAATACAGTTGCCGAAGAGAAGGAACGCGCGGCTCAGGCCGGGATGAATGATTACATATCCAAACCGGTGACGATTAACCAATTGGCCCAAATATTAGAGATGACTGCGGAATATCAGTTGCGGCGTGATATTGATCTAATGGTGCAGCAAGAAACAGATAAACCATTACTGCCCATGAACTTATTGCGTATGCAGGTAAAAGTCCGCAGGGAATTATTAACTTTACTTGATGAAGCTGAACAACATATTACTCAACAGGAGGTATTAGAAAAGCTCTTACATTCCATGAAGGGAGTGAGTGGGCAGGCAGGGCTTAATTCATTATTGTGTGTCATTGTTGAAATGGAAAACCAGATACATAACGGTTCGCTGCCGCAAAAAAATGAGCTGATGAAACTACGCAAATTGATTAACGCAACGCTGTGCTCTGCTGAGGAACACGAGCAGAATGCACCTTTTTCCGCGAGGTCCTAATATGATTTGCTATAAAGTTTTGCTGGTAGATGATCATGAGCTGATCATAGATGGAATAAAGAATCTTCTTGCCGCATACCCGCGTTATCAGGTAGTCGCGCAAGTTGATGATGGACTCTCTGTTTATGCTGCCTGTCGGGATCTTGCACCAGATATTGTGATTCTTGATCTTGGCCTTCCGGGGCTGAATGGATTGGATATCATTCCACAACTTTGCCAACGCCGGCCGGATTTGCGCATACTTGCTCTTACGGCCCATGATGATGAGCTGACTGCCAGCCGTGTACTGCGTGCGGGAGCATTAGCTTATGTCTTGAAAACCAGTTCGCAGCAGATATTACTTGCTGCGATTACCAGTGTTGCTGCCAGAAAAAGTTACGTTGATCCTCATCTTAATCAGGAGGCAATCCGCTTGCTGGGAGAAGGAATAAATGATGACAGCACATTGCTTACCCGGCGTGAGCGCCAAATATTACAGCTAATTAGCGAAGGTAATGGCAATCGTAATATTGCTGAGGTGTTAAGTATTAGTATTAAAACAGTAGAAACTCACCGCCTTAATATGATGCGAAAACTTAAAGTTCATAAGGTGACTGAATTACTTAATTACTCAAGAAAATTGGGATTGATAACTTGATCATGCGGATAGTGTTAATGCTACCGGATGGTAATTGACTATTAGCAATAGCATGCAAAAACAGCTCGATTATAGGGCTGTTTTTGTGTTTTTCAGTAATATGTATAAACGAAATTTAGGATATTTTTTATCTGATTGATATATAAATATGGTAGATTCACATAATAAGTGCAACATCGTTAATCCGGAAGTAAACATGTTCGTATTCCCTTAAATAATTCATTCGATGTTTTCCCACCCCGTGTTTTTCCTGTCTCTTATACACAAATCCCTCAGTAAATATTGAGGAATTTGTGTACTTCTGCCTAAATGATAGTTTTCAGGATAAAACGATAAATTGAGGTAAATTGACCAGGTTTGTAACGGAAGCAGAACACTGGGCAAAAGAGACGTTCTCAGGCGCAAAACTGGGTGACCAGCGGCGCACCGAACGGTTGGTAAAAGTCTCCTCATCACTCGTTAACAACATAGGAAAATCGCTTGTGAAATCTCTGGATACCCCCGCTGATATCGAAGCGGCTTACCGTTTTATCCGTAATACGGATGTTAAAGCCGATGCCATTGCAGAGGCGGGTTTTGCTGCCACCGCTTCGCGGGCGATGGCGGCACGTTTGGGGCCGGAGATGACAAAGGAGATCAGTGTCTGTGATCGGGAATCTGATGTGATTGAATACCTGGCCTATAAGGTCATGAATCAGCAGCGTTTTGTTGTTCGTTCAATGCAAAGCCGGCGGATAGCAGAGAGTGAAGAGACTCTTTATGCCTTCAGCGATACTTTGCAGTCCGCAGGAGAAAGACAGGTTCAGGTCAGGCAACGGGGCGGCCGCAAAGCCCGGGAGGCGCTCTGTGAGATACGTTATGCGCCCTGCGTGATTTTGGCTCCGAATGCCAGTTTATCGGTATTGACGCCCCACAAGTGGAGGAAATCATGACATATCAAGGGCGTCGACGTCCGGCTAAAGATAAACCCTCTCAGATTTATTACCGGCTCTCAGGCCGGGCTTACAGTCAACTGGATAAAGTCGTGTATGCCCGACTCAAGGTGGGGATGTTTATTTTGGCGACCAATGAAACGGACGATAAGGCGCTGGATATGGCCGCGTTGCTCGCGAATGACAAAGCCCAGCAGAAAGTTGAGCGAGGTTTTCGATTCCTAAAAAGTCCCGAGTTCTTAACCTCATCCATGTACCTGAAAAAACCGGAACGCATCGAAGCCTTATTGATGGTGATGACGTGTAGCTTAATGGTGTATGCGGCGCTGGAACATAAAATTCGCACGAGTCTGAAACAAAGCCAGGCATTCTACCCGGATATGAAGCAGCAGCAGACGCAATCGCCCACCGCTCGTTGGGTATTTTTAACTTTCGAAGGTATTAATACCTTTGAATTTGAAGAACACCGGATGGTGACGGGAACGCAACCGTACCAAAATGCCCTGCTGAAAATATTGGGGCCACCATACGAGTCTTTTTATTCCTGAATTGGGTGCGGAATGTCGGTAGTAAACTTTAAGGCAGAAGATTTAAGCACTAAAATACGTGCAAATAATGCTGTGATATCAAGCGGTAAAGATATTGTTGGAAAAGCTACTCAAATCCATTCAAAAGGTGATTCATTATTGTATGCAGGAAGAAATCTTGAATTATCTGCTTATGATTATAAATATTTCCATTATCCTAATGGCATGCTTAATTCTCATAAGGATATAGCAGTCCCTAATATTCACTCTAATAAAAATCTAACATTGTTAGCAAATAATGCTATTTCTATATTTGCTTCTAAATTATCTTCTGATGGAGATATTAAATTGTCTTCTGGTGGAGATATAGGATTTGTAGCTCTTAATAATTATTTTGAACTGAGAAGTAACAACTCAACACGTGAAGAAATAAAACCTCAAGGTGTTGAATTAAATAGCGGGGGTAATTTATCTATTATCACTGATGGGAATTTATTATTTCAAGCTACTAAGTTAATGGCTAAAGGAGCTATAAATATAGCTGCTAAAGGCGGTTATCTTTATGCGCAAGCAAAGGAGGATATTAGTCATTATGAAACCGAAGAAACAAAGCGTAAATGGTATGGTAAGAAGAAAACAACTACAAAAATTCGCCACGATGTGACTAATAAGGTGACTGAATTCATTGCTAACGGTGATATTAACCTATTAAGCCATGATGACAGTACTTATGAAGCCAGTAAGATTGAAACTAATAAAAATGCCAAGTTAACCAGTACACATGGAAAGGTAAATTTTAAGGCAGTAAAGGATACCTCTTTTGAACAAACTATTAGCGAATCCAAGGGTTTCTTCATTAAGAACAGAGATAGCGGCCATACTAAAGAAAAATGGGTACTGCCTTCTATTCACATTGGCGGAAAACTAACTGTCGATGCAGCAAATGGGATTAGTGCTGATATCAAAACGAAGAACGATAAATCCTTACAGAATGTATTGGCAACACTCGGCGATACACCTGAAACAGCTTGGTTAAAGGAGTTAAATCGACAGCAAGATGTAAAATGGAATGAAGTTAAGGATGCTTATGATAGTTGGGATTATAAGAGCCAGCATTTAAGTCCAGCAGTTTCTGCTGTTATTGCTATAGCAGTTGCTGTAGCTACAGCAGGCGCGGGGGTAACTGTTGCGGCAGCCGGTGGAGCAGCAGGTGTGGTTGGAGGAGCAGCTACTGCGGCTGGAGCGAGTGTAGCAACAGCTGCGGCAGCAAGTACTGCTACATATGGAGCAGTGACTTCAGGTATAGCGGTTTTGGCTTCTAAAGCAGCAGTTACACTTGTAGATAATCAAGGCAATCTGTCTAAAACCTTTAAAGTAATGGGCAGCAGTGATACTGTAAAATCAACCATCACTTCAATGGCGATTGGTGGTGTTTTGGCTGGATTTGATAATGTTATGGGTTGGGATAAAGCTGCTGACGGGGCTGTTGCTGCAAAATCAAATATACCTTTATTAAGTAAGGGTGATTGGAGCAAAGTCGCTCAACGTGTTGCTGGACAATCAATTATCAGTTCCAGTTTAAATACCACAATTAATGGCGGCAGTTTTAAAGATAATTTCACGGCAGCATTGCTTGCCAATGTCGGTAATCAAATCAATGCAGAAGGGGCGGATTTCATAGGAGACTATGAGAAAGTATTAGGTGAATCTGGAAGAGCAATTAGTCATACTGCCTTATCTGCTTTTGCAGCAGAAATTGGTGGCGGGGATGCCAAAGGTGCTGCTGCTGGCTCATTGGCTGCTTCGCTTGCGTATCCAACTTTAGATAATACATTCAGCGATCCGGCTAAAATACAAGCTGGAGGTAGAATCATTGGTGGTATTGCTGGTGCATTTTCTACAAATAGTGCTCAGGGTGCTAACTCCGGAGAAATAACGATTGTATACAATCATTTAGCTCATGCTCTAAGTGCCGCAGAGAAGCATAAGCCTGGAACGATAAAAGCTCATGAAGAAAAAACAGCCGAGCTTTGTGTACAGTCACCGGATGTGTGTGAAAGAGCTGCGGCAACATTTAGCGTATCTGCTGATTTTCTTCCTGTGATTGGAGATATTAAAGGGTTTGCCGAAGCAGAAACCGCGATCGATTATCTAGCAGCAGTAGTAGGCCTGATACCAGGAGCTGGTGATGTTGCTGGGAAACTCCTAAAAGGAGCAGATAAGGCACTGAAACATGGTGACCTTGAAACCGCCTCAAAGCTGATTCATCAAGCTCATGATGAAATAGGTATATTGTCAAAAGTTAATGTTGAACATGTTTTTCATGGTGAAATAAACCGTAAAGGAAAAGCTGTTGGCTTCCATCATGAAGCCAGCATAGGCCATCAAGGAAAAGCCCGTATTACTGAAATTACAGACCTCTCAAATGCTCAAGGTGTCTATCGAGGAAAAGTTGAAGTGTTTAACTCACAAACTGGACAATGGGTGTCGAAAGATCCTAAATCAACATTCTTCCCACAATCATGGAATCGTCAGCAGGTACTATCTGAAATAAAAGGGGCATATAAAAATTCCACTATGCAAGGCTCTAAGTGGGAAGGAATATCGCCAAGTGGGGTAAGAATTGGTGGTTATTTAGATAAAAATGGAAATATTAATACAGCATTTCCTGTTTATGAAGGTGTTAAATAAAAATGAAATTTTATGTTGATGAACATGGTTATTCTCGCGCTCAAGCAGATGAAGAACATCGCCTTATAGCATGGTTTTTAAATGACGATGTTCAGGGCAGTTTACACAGCGTTGAAGAATATATTTCTTGGTGTGAATCAGTTAAAAATGGCGAAATACCACAATGGGAAGGAACTGGTAATGCCCATACTGTTACTATTAAGCCAGATGGCGTCGAGATCTTTAACGAATACACAGAAGAAAGTCTTGAGATCGCAACCATAGAAGAATTCAAAGGTTATCTTGAACAATGGAAAGAGTTACTTCTAAGCAGAAAGTAATCTGATTAAAAAGCCGGAAGATCTCTTTGATCTTCCGGCTTTGTTCTTTCTTACCGTGGCGAATACCCATGATAGGCCAGAGCTGATTGAAGTCGTCCTGATTACCCATGCTTCTTCGTCATCAACCGTACAGGCGCGTATTTTCGCTCAACTATGCTGACACAGGGGTGTTATTGCGCGATCTCCATTCATGAAAATACGCAAATGGTAAGACCAGATATTATTTTTCTCTGATATAACCTATATATATTCAACATTAGCAATCCAGTTTTGTTGACGACGAGTCAATCGAGCTTGCTCATTTTCGTCAGTGAACTTAGCAGAAACATATTTAAGCAATGTAGGATCAACGTCTTCAAAGGTATTAACGTTAACGACGGCATAATCGTGACCGTTAATCTGGCTGATGACAACAGGTACTACTCCACATTGGCTACAAATATGAAACTGAGCTGTACCTGTGTCAAAAGAGTATTTATGTAGAAGTTTTTGTTCTTGGATACTCAGCCGAAGCTGCCCTGCTGGGTATGATGTCCAGATAGCACTGTGCTTGGTACAAAAAGAGCAAGTACATGCTCGTGCCGGAATCTCCAGAGGCTCAGGCTCCCAGTTAAACGTAAATTCAATATTCTTACAGTGACAACTACCGGAAATTAGCATGTGTACCTCCTTAGTTTGCGTGTCTTAACAATGGTAGGGAATGTGATTTGGTATTACTAGGTTGTGAGTTTTTAAAAATATATCATTGCTCATATAATAACATCAGTTATTATATTTGTAATAATAATGACTTTGTTTTTAGTATTATATGTTGTGTTTTGTGTTTTTTTTATTTGTTTTTGAATTTAAATTTTATGTTTTTTTGTTTACTAAAAAATGTTATTGATGTTACTATGTTTTCAGTTGATATTTACTTGAGTTTATTTTTTTAAGTGTTAATTATTAAATAAGGTGTGTAAATTAATAACTATGCCAATGTGGAATTTGCTAATGTGAGATTATAATTGTTTTGATGTTATTAATTTATTCATTAAATAAGTTATTGTGTGCATTTGGTGTGTTTTAACTGGTGCGTAGTTTTTATTTTATACGGAATCTATTCTGGGATAATGTTTATTATATTGATTGGTTAATGGTCCATGAACAATAAATCTTCGTCTTTATTATTTATCGTTTTAATGGCTTTTCTTTCTATGGGAGGGTTGGTTTCATCGGATATATTCCTACCCGCCTTGAGTAAAATGGGAAACTATTATCACGTTAGCGAATCCAGTATACAAAGTGCAATAGCTATATTTTTATTTGGTATAGCATTTTCTCAACTTATTTATGGGCCATTGAGTGATTGTTTAGGAAGAAAAAAGGTTCTTATTTCTGGAATGATTATATGGCTGATTTCAACAATCGGTATTTTTTACAGTACGCATATTAGTGAGTTGCTATTATTGCGTTTATTCCAGGGAGTAGGCGCTTGTGCTGGTATTACATTAAGTCGTGCCATTATTAATGATTTGATGGGGAAAGAAGAGGCAGCTAATTTATATCTGATTATTTTCCCTTTTGTGGGAATGTCACCCGCTGTCGCACCAATGATCGGCGGTGTGTTAAGTGAATATTATGGTTGGAAAGCCTGTTTTTTATTTCTTACTTTATTTATAACAGCCACGCTTATATTGTGCTTGCTAGTTCTGAAAGAATCACTACCAATAAAAAAACGCCAAAAATTGAGTGTTAAAAATATATTGGTTAGTACTTACCAAGTGATCATAAATAAAGAGTTTCTTTTCTATGCAGCAATACCTTGCTTCGCTTATACGGCATATTTTTCTTATTTGATTGAATCTCCATTTATTCTTACAGCTATGGGATTACCAGAAAAATATGTTGGCTACACCTATATAATGCTCTCTTTGAGTTATGTGTTGGGTAATCTTACTGCTAAGAAATTAAGTCGCCAGCAAGGCATGAGAAAGACGATTTCTCATGGCTATCTCATCTTTGCTGTTGGAGGTATTGCTTTCACGATACAAATGTTTTTTAGTTCCTACCCATTGATAACTTCTGTACTAACAATATCAGTATTGACTTTCGGTAATGGTTTTTTGCTGCCACTTGGTACTGCATCGGCAATTGCCACTCATTCTCAAGCGGCAGGGACAGCTTCCGGCGTGATGGGAACATTGCAATTAGGTAGTGCAGGACTGGCATCATTGCTTATTGGTTATATATCTCACCATGAACCTATTAAAGTGGCATCTATCATCACAGTTGTTTCCTTAGTCGGTAGCATTATTTATATAACTGGTAATAGAGGTAATAAAGAAATAAGTAAAAAACAAACAATAGAAACTAAAATAGGAATGAAAAATGGTTAATAATATAGATGTCACATTACGTGATGGTGGATACCTGAATAATTTTAATTTTACAACAGAATACGCTATAAAACATGTTGAAGCGTTGACTAAAAGTGGTGTGGAATGGTTTGAAATTGGTTATCGCAATGGTTCTTTCAAACCTATTTCTAATATTGGCCTAACAGGTATGTCTCCGGATAGTTATATCCGAGATATTCATCAATCGGTACCTGAGGCAAAATTGGTAGTCATTGCCCATCCTCACAATATTAATGCTGATGATATCTATGCAATGAAGACGAATGGCGTTAGCTTGCTTAGGTTATGTATTAAAGCTGATAACCCGCAGCCATGCTTAGAGTTGTGCGAGATTGCTCAAGCTACTGGAATGGTGGTGGGTATTAATTTTACACGAGTGAGTCAGCTCTCTATCAGTAAAATTATTGAAGTTGCCAAACAGTGTGAACAAGCTGGTGCTGATATTATTTACCTGGCAGATTCAAATGGTAGTTTGTTCCCTGAACAGGTAGCGCAGATGTTTTATAAGTTAAAGTCTGCCACGCAATTGCAATTGGGATTCCACCCTCATGATAATTTGGGTCTTGCCACAGCGAATAGTATTGAAGCTATGAGAGCTGGAGCTAATTTTATTGATAGTTCTCTATCAGGGATGGGAAAAGGTGCCGGAAATCTCAATTTGGAAAGCTGGCTATCATTTCTCAATCTGAGCCAAAATAGCAAACAATATGACCTTGAACGAGTATTTAATCAACTCAATGAACTGCAATCCCATCATTTTTTTGCCGCCGCCCAGCGCGATCTTATCGATATAATGATGGGTATGTACAATTTGAGTGTGGAAAATAAAACAGCTCTCGAAGAAGGGTTACGAAATGGTATTAATTATGCGTTTCAGGTTGTTAAATCTTTGCGAGGAGCAACGGCATGACACGGCATAATAACCATGCCGGATGTTTCAGTCTCGAAGCGGTAATTCTTTCACCTGTGATGCCGCTTTGGGATCATGGTGATTTTTGCACTCCATTGCGTATATTATTACAGAAAGTGGGATATCAGGTGTCTATTATTGATACATTATCCTTAATTAATTTATCTGATCCCGACTACGCTATTAATATTATTGAATCTGAACTCAATCAACGTTTTTCCCAGCCTTATTTGCTTATCGGTTTTGCGATGTCTGGTACTCTGGCACAATTGCTTGCGTCGCGCCTGAAAAATCTCACGGGAGTAATCTCAGTGAGTGGTCCTGGATATGCTGATTCGTTACTGACCAATAGGCTGGAACAATTAATAGCATTACTGAATAGAAATCAGCTAGATGAAGCGATTTCTGTGTTACATAACTTTGTTATTCCTGAAGGTGGGACTCCACTTCCTAACATGCCTGCGATACCTGACAATTTAAGAAATACTGCTCGGGAGCGCATGATAGTGGGATTTTCACTGCTGCTACAATTGGATGCCAGAACAATATTGTGCAATTACAAAGGAAAATTTCTGAGTATAGTTGGTGGACGTTCACAATTAGCCACAGAATGTAATCAGGTGGTCAGCACTAATACTACGCACTGTTTTGTTGTCGTGGATGGGGCAGGAATGCGGCCTTGGGAAGACAAGCCGTCATTTATTAACAACGTAATTAACGATTGGCTCAAAACCTTATGAATAAAAAAATTCTTATTTTACCTGGGGATGGTATTGGTCAGGAAGTATGCGATGCCGCTCTTCCCGTTTTTCAGGCCCTAAATCTTCCTGTGACATTGGAAACTGGGGATATTGGTTGGACTTGTTGGGAAAGAGAAGGTAATCCAGTACCTGCCAGTACTTGGGGAAAAATAGCTTCAGTAGATGCGGTGTTACTCGGCGCTATTACTAGTAAAGGTAAAGAAGAAGCACAACAAGCGTTGCCGCCGCCTCTGCGTGGGAAAATGAGAAATTATGTGTCACCCGTTATCCAATTACGCCAGCGTTTGGGATTATATGCAAATATCCGACCAGTGCGTTATGTAGAAGGGGACCGTAAACCATTTCGCTGTTGTGTTATCAGGGAAAATACCGAAGGACTATATGCAGGGTTCGATTTTAAAGGAATTCCCGCTACTGCGACAACTTGGTTACGGCATCCAAATATAGATAAATATGGCTCTGAAGAAGCAGCATGGACAGTCCGTCTACAAACCCGTTTTGGTTTAGAACGTTTGTTTATTACTGCATTTGAGTATGCAAAGGAAAATAACTACTCCCGTGTAACCTTTGCGGATAAACCAAATGTAATGCGGGAAAGTGGGCACTTTGCAAAAGGTATTTTCGATACTGTTGCGGCACGTTACCCTGAAATAAAAGCGGATATCCACAATGTAGATGCGGTAGCTTTATGGATGGTAAAAAAACCGCATGAATTTGGTGTCATTGTCGCTGAGAATATGTTCGGTGATATTTTGTCTGATTTGGCAGCGGGAGTAATGGGAGGGCTTGGTTTAGCGCCTAGCGCTAATATTGGTAGTGATATTGCATACTTTGAACCTGTACACGGTAGTGCGCCTGGTATGGCAGGTAAAAATAAAGCCAATCCGGCAGCGATGTTTTACACAATCGCATTACTACTGGAACATCTTGGCTTTTCTGATGCAGCACAGCAAATTAACTGTGCAGTAGATAATGTGATACGTGAAGGACGAACTGTTACTTATGATCTGGGTGGTAGCGCAACAACCCAACAAATGGCGCAGGCTATTATTAGTACTCTAAGTAAAAAATACACTAGCTATTCTGCATCGGTTATTACTGTTGGTGATGAACTCCTGAGTGGTAAATATCCTAATACTAATCTTCAGGATATTAGTGAATATCTCACGGAGCAGGGATATAAAGTGAAGCAACATCAGGTTTGTGCTGATGATATTAACCAGATTGCTACCGCAGTGGTTCGTAGGCTGGGGCAGGATACTCTCATTATTGTGTGTGGCGGTCTTGGCCCGACACCGGATGATAAAACTCGTGAGGCGATAGCAAAAGCGGCAGGAAGCCCTCTGGAAATACGTGATAATGTCTGGGTGGAAATACAGCAACAATTGGAAAAACTGGGAGTATATTGTGATCTCTCGAATCGATTCCAAGCCATGTTTCCATTCGGAGCAAAGGTTATTCCCAATGTTACAGGTACAGCACCTGGTTTCAGTCTTAATGTTGATGGTAGTAAAATAGTTGTGTTGCCAGGGCCTCCGTCCCAAATGCGGTTAATGTTGTCAGAAGAACATTCTATCGGCCCAGTAGTCGGCATGAGAGAGAGAAACTACCATTGGACACTAATCGGGGTTAGTGAAAGTAAAGTAGGTACGATGGTGAATGCATTCTTTGATGGTGTTGAGTGTGATATTCACTATCTGTGGAAAGCGCCTTATGTCGTAGTACAAGTTATTACGCCTGCTGATGTCCCTCTTTCCGTACAGCAATTGGCTAACTTTAGCGTCATGTTTGAAAACAAATTGGTTAGTGATTGCCAGATGACTGCTATGGAAAAACTCAGTGAACAATACCGCATTAACTGGTTCACAGATGATGATGAATTAAATACATATCTACACACAACATATGCAGTAAATAATCCTTCAAAATTTCTTTCGGTGAATATTACAGTGTCTCCTTCTATAAGTTCATTTTTGTCTGGTGAAGAAATGCTTGGACAGATGACCTTGACGACCATAGATGATGAAGGACGACAATATTCAGTGGATTTTCCATGTAATAAATTGCTACTGCAACAATCTATACCAGAATATGCCGCCTGGAGTGTCCTGCGCGCACGTGAACCCAAAGGGGAAATGTAATGCAAACTATACAAATTGATCAAATCAAAAAGCGTTTAATGAAGCTTGACAGTGCGGCCATATCGGATGCAATGGATAGTCTGCATATTCCTGCTGGACTAGCTGGAATTGTGCCACGTAGTAATGTCGGGATTAAAATGGCTGGACCAGCTTTTACTGTGCGCTATGAACCTATCATTCCGGAACAGGGTAAATTTCTTAATGCTGGAAACTACATTGATGAAGTACCTGCTGGATATGTAATAGTGGTTGATAATCAGGGGCGTACGGATTGTACCAGTTGGGGTAATATTTTAACTTTTAAGGCTGTACAAAAAGGAATCGCAGGTTCTGTGATTTATGGGTCAGCCAGAGACTTGTCTGAGGTTCGCAGATTGGAATATCCCTTATTCACGACAGGGGTTTATATGGTATCTGGAAAGAATCGAGCCAAGGTTGCTGCAAAACAATGCACTCTGGATATTGGCGGTGTAGCAATATCTCCAGGAGATTGGGTTTTTGCTGATGATAATGGTGCGCTAGTCATCCCGCAGCAGCATTTGCTTACCGTTATTGAGCGTGCAGAAAATGTTGACAAAACTGAACAAGCTATTATTGAGGCGATAACTAACGGAGAAGATCTAGTTAACGCCCGCGAAAAACTGGGATATGCCGTACCTTGGAAAGCTGCGCAATGAGTCAGCTGTTTATAGAATACTGGGAGAGAAAACTTCGTTTTCTGGATGTACATTATCATGCCCGTCCCGATAGTTACATTCGGCGGTACAATGTACTTGAAGCAGGAAGGGAATACGTCCGACATGGTGGTGGGGTTGTACTTAAAAACCATCTGGGGAGTGTTACTGCTTTGTCGTCACTGGCTCAAGAAGCAGGACTTCCGGTTTTTGGTTCGATAGTATTGAACGCAACTGCTGGAGGGCTGGCAATTAACTCTGTTATCCAGTCACTGAGTCAGTACCAGTTCTGTAAAGCTCCGCGGCTGTTGGTTCATCTGCCGACTATTGTCCCGACAAGCCATAAAAGTATAATGAAACGTGCTTGGGCAAATGCTTTCGCGCAAACTTTAGCACAGCAACCTTTGTCTGTTGTCGATAGCAATGGGCGATTGCATAACGAGATCCATGAGTTAATTAGTTTTGCGCAGCAGCATAATGTTGTATTGTCATCCGGCCATGCTTCACGTTATGAAGTTATGCAACTTATTGATGCGATTACCGCTGCGGGTGGTTGTAAGTTCATGCTGAACCAACCTGCCAGTCCTATGACAGGATTAAAAGCGAAAGATCTTAAGGCGTTGGGTGAACATGATTGGCTTTATGTGGAGCAAACGGCATTAACTGTTTATCTTGGTTATCAGACAACTGAGGATTTTTTTGAAGTGTTATCGGAGGTGAATAATGTTGTCTATAGCTCCGATCTTGGACAGCCAGTCCAGCCGGATGTTGAGCAATGGTTGAGCGATAGTGAACGCTGGTTTAAAACCGCTGGCCTTAGTGAAGAACACATCCGAGATATCTCTTTACTGAATCCACTGCGGATGTTGGCTCCGGATTAGATATTAGATTCATCGGCTGAGAAGACGATAATTATCCGTTGTTGGTTGAATATGGAAAATTGCAATAAAGATCTATGAAACTAGCCGAAATTATTTGACTACAACACCACTAGAACATGACCATGCTCGCATTTTCAAAAATGGTATAGCAATATCCAAATCATTTGTGAAGTTGTGGGCAATGGTCTTTATTTTGTTACAAGAAAAATAAATGTAGGCTCTGTGTGTGAGAACCCTCTGGTGCAAGTTATATACCCGTTATCTTTCAAGTTGCCTCTTTGTTGGCTGCACTCGTTCACCCCGGTCACATAGTTTGCTATGTGACCGGGGATTCACTCCCTTGCCGTCTCGATGCATCTTGAAATCCATTGGGTATAGAGTGATAGCATAGTAGATGCCCTTATTTAAGCTCTTTGCTCTAAGTTATGAGAATGGACTAATGAAAGCACCTGACCGGAATTTGCAAATGGTGCGTGGATTATTAGTGGGCTGTAGTATGACTACTACGAATGCTATGGCTAATATGAATAGTAACATATCCTCATACTCAAAGCGTTATACATTTAACGCGCAATTTAATGTAGAAACCGAAGTACACACCTTGCTTGCAGACTTTTCTTTGGTTTTAATTTTTTCTAAACCAATTGAGAAGCAATATTATG
Source organism: Photorhabdus kleinii (assembly GCF_025384885.1). NCBI lineage: Bacteria > Pseudomonadati > Pseudomonadota > Gammaproteobacteria > Enterobacterales > Morganellaceae > Photorhabdus > Photorhabdus kleinii. The sequence continues at coordinate 49,195 of NZ_JAJAFY010000009.1, read as the reverse complement.
CACAGTAGTATCCTAGATACTTCCGAGAGTTTGTGTCAGCTCGGGCATAGCCTATCGGCGCTGAGTTCTCTATTACCGATGCTGTTTACCATGCATGAAAAAGCGAGTGATGAATATCATCGTAGAACTTTGGAAGACGAGATAAAATAGCCTTGTTAAATGAAACAGGGGAATTTTTGGATGGTTTTCCGGTTTAAAGGCATAAACTATCGCCGACAGGGTGTTCGATATTGTTGGTACTCATCAGGGCCGATTTTTTCCCTTCCCGGGGCCTGAACCGGCACCAGGAGGTCATCACCGAGGCATCAGCATGCTAAAGAAAGTATTGTGGTGTGTGGGGCTTCTGTCCAGCCAATTGCCGGCCATTTTTTCGTTAACATCGTTGAGTAAGCCCCGGAGACAAGCGAGACTGAGTTGTTGCGGACCGACAGGATGAAATAAGGAAGCCAGACAGACATGTGTTGGCTGGGGATGGCATATTGGGTATCTTCCCGTATTTTGAGGAAAAGAAAACAATGCGTCATCATAACGTAACAGATATTACGGTTGTAGTACTCAGTTTCCACATAGCTTAAGTATAATTCTCACTAACCTCGATTAATTTCTTTAAATTTCTGGATCGTGTGCTTGATGGTTTGTTCTGTTGGCAAACGCTCCATTGCACTAGCTCCATAGAACCCATGACAATCGGGGCAATGAGCCAAAATATAGGCGACATCTTCCGGTTCCGAAATTGGGCCGCCATGGCACAAAATAATAATGTCATTTCGGACAGTTTTAGCTGTCGAAGCGCAAGCATTAATGATTGGTATACAAGATTTCAGATCATATGAGGTATTAGCACTAATATCGCCGCCAGTGGTTAGCCCCAGATGTACGACGATGATATCAGCACCTGCTTGTGCCATAGCCTCAGTTTCTTTTACATTGAAAACATAAGGAGTGGTAATCATTCCCTTTTCATGTGCCAGGCGGATTAGCTTCACCTCCAGTGCATATCCCATGCCTGTTTCTTCCAGGTTTTTTCTGAACTTTCCATCAATAAGCCCTACTGTTGGGAAGTTCTGAATACCAGCAAAACCTTGTGCCTTCAGTTCATCCAGGAAAAGAGATAAATTACAGAATGGATCAGTACCACAGACACCCGCCAATACAGGTGTTTCCTTAACTATCGGCAATATTTCATTACCCATTTCTCTGACAATTTCATTTGCATTACCGTATGGCATTAATCCGGCCAGAGGTCCTCTGCCAGCCATTCTGAAGCGCCCAGAATTATATACGATAATGAGGTCTGCCCCTCCTGCTTCTTCGCAACGCGCCGAAAGACCAGTGCCTGCACTTGCTCCAATAATAGTTTCGTTATGTTCGACTTTTTGTTTTATAGTTTCAATAATCTGATTATATTTCTTCTTCATAAGAAATTCCCTAGTGTTCTATTATTTCCTTGAATTGTTGTATTACAAGGGTACAAAATTGTGGTGAATTTATGTGAAAAGGTGTTTTTATAACTTTTCGCAATTCTGTTTGTTTTATTGTTTTTTTTAGTCCATGACAGAAAGCCTGTGTTGATGCAGGTAAATAAAAAGGTTGTTCAGGGCAATCTAAATAAGCTTTCGAAATAATAGATCACTTGGAAGGGAACTCAGTCCGATTTTTGCGATCTGATCAATCGCTAAAAATCACAAACCCCAAAACGGACTGAGCGATGCCCATCATAGCACCCATCCCCCGAAATGAACGACAGCAGATGAAAAAACTTATCCATAAAACCCGTGATAAGGATTATGCCCGCCGATTAATGGTATTATTAATGCTACATGAAGGTCATACGGTGACTCATGTCGCCAAAACCCTGCATGCTGCACGTTCTTCGGTTAATCGCTGGATTCACTGGTTTACCTTGTATGGCCTGGAAGGGCTGAAAAGTTTACCCGCCGGCAGGCCCATTGTCTGGAATTTAGCCCCGCTCTATCCGCTCTTGTCTTTCTCATTGCAGCACTCGCCTCAAGATTTTAGCTATCTTCGCTCACGCTGGAGCCTGGCGCTCATCACTCAGACTATCAATCAATTGCTCAAGTTATCTCTCACACAAAGTACGTTATATCGCTACTGCCAACAGGTCGGTATTGTCTGGCGCAGGGCCGCCCCCACCCTAAAACGACCTGATCCTGAATATCATGAAAAAATAGCAAAAATCACAGAAGCCCTGACCCATACCTCAGCACAACATCCGGTGTTTTATGAAGATGAGGTCGATATTAATTTGAATCCGAAAATCGGGGCGGACTGGTGTTTTAAAGGGCAGCAAAAACGCGTTGTCACGCCAGGAAAAAATGAAAAACATTATCTTGCCGGCTGCCTCAATGCCCAAACAGGGAAAGTGACTTATGTTAAAGGGACAAAGAAGGACTCTAATTTATTTATCAAGATGTTAGATGAGCTTAATACCCACTATCCTGATGCGAAAACGATCACATTAATCTTAGATAATTACTGCATCCATAGCAGTCAGAAAGTCAAACATTGGTTGGCACAGCATCCGAAATTTAACCTCTTATTTTTACCGAGTTATTCCCCCCGGTTGAATAAAATAGAACGGCTCTGGCAATCGTTGCATGAGACAGTCACCCGGAACCACAGCGGCCAATCTATGTGGCGATTGCTAAGTTATGTTGATGCTTTCTTGGCGTCGATTTCAGCACAGCAAAAACCAGGAATGAATAAAATCGGTGTAGCATCATTATGAATTCTTATTTAGAACAACTACCTTGTTAACATTAAGATCCCAGCCCAAGCGCTGGGATCTTCCTTTTAGCCGTCAGCCATTCTCAGCTAGCCGGATAATCAACTGCCCGCGTTCAACGGTGATGTTCACCGCCTGCCCGGTGGCAAATCCGGCCTCTTCCAGCCAGTTGCCTTTAAGGTGCAGGCTGGGATGCTGGCTGTAATAACGGGTCATCCCCGTGTTGCGGTCTTCGTGGCGGGTGCTGGTATAGCCCACCTTATAGTTGCGTCGGGCTTTTGAAATCTTCAAATCTGCATTACAATCGCGGTTAGCCATGGTAACTACTCCTGTTAGTTGCCTACGGTTAGCAGCGTTACCGGATGGCCGTCTGGTAATGCTGCACTAAATAAAAATCGTCTTTCCTGTAGCAAATCCTTTCTACGATGTCAGTAACTGCGTCATCTTCGAACGTTTAAGCAAACTGTCCATCAACACAATCAGCGCCTGCTGATCTTCATCTGATAATGAATCCATCTGCATCACAAGCGCCTGTAAACGCGGGTTATGTATCTGTGGCGGTGTCATGGGTTCCAATCCGACAAGTGAATCCAGACTACTTTGTAATACCTGAGCGATCCTGACCACAGCATCCAGTTGAGGAACAGAAGCACCGCGCTCCCAGCGGTTATAAACCCGGCGATCAACGTTGAGCAGCTCAGCTAATCTTGCTTGTGTCATCTTGCGGGCTTCTCTGGTTTCCTTTAACAGTTATCGCATCGTAGGGTTTTTTATTGCCATCCGTGGAACCTATCCAGTCAGAAGGTTCATATTATCCTTGACGGAGCAGTTACCCTCGGAGTGAGTTGGTGAAAGAGTGGGCTTATGTGATATATCGACCTTCATTACTTACCGCCATACAGTCTGAACCTGATAGAAAGGTTGTGGAAGGTGATGAATGAAAAGGTCAGAAATAAGCATGACTTCGCCTCGACGACCCTGTTCAGGCAAGCAATACATCGTTTTTTTACGGAAATATTACCGGAACTTGCCGGGAACCTGTCGTACCGTATTAATGACAACTTCTAGGTTCTGAATTCTGCATCTTCAAGTTAAGCGGGTATACCTAATCGAACAATAGTAAAACATTATATTAATTGGGGTCGCTTGACAGTTGCAGTAGAACTTTTAAATATCGCGCTCTAACTCAAAAATCAGATACAACAATTCACTAATAAATAACCTTCCTAAGATTCGTTATTATTTATTCAACGTCTTATAAAAAACGCAACAATATAATTAAAAATACTTTCACATGTAAATAATTTCATTGGATAAATAATTAAAATTACAAATAATATATATTTAAATATATAAAAAATTAATTATATTGCAATGTTATCATTCATGTGATCTGAAATATAAACGAAAAATAAAGGAGATAATTATGACTACAACTACAGAGCAAATAAATGTTGACTATCTAATATTCACTAATATAAATAACAATAATATGTAACTATCACCTAAATAAAGGAATGCAAAATGACATCTGCCTTTGACTCGATCGTATGTGTGGGAACCCCCGCGGTAACTGAATACGTTCGTACCTACAGTTATGGTCTTTAGGTCGGGGAGAATGTCAAATCTGTATCGACAAACGACAAACAGCTTTTCGCAGCGCGAAGGGTTTCGCTTAAAAACAGGCAAGGATCATTGCAATGGCTTATATATCCAAAGACTTCACGAACCTGCTCAATACCCTGATCGATGGACAGATTAAGGCAGCAAGTCGTCAGACCGAATGGTTTAACATGGGGCCTGATGAGCGTGCCGGCTACATCAGGCAGGTAGACGAGCGGTTACAGGAAATGCAGCAGAGTACGCTGAGTGTGCTGGCTGCCCAGCATTTTCAGATGCAGGACAACTCCGTTTCTGTTGGTGACCAGTTGCAGACATTGCAGCAAAGGCGGCAGCAGATGAACGATGTGCCCGGCACACCGGCGATCAACGCCTATAAGCAGCAACTGGACCGCGACATCCTGCTATACAGCCGACAGCAGATGGCCATAACGCACTTTGACAGCACTTGGCGTAAAGCTTTGACCATGCTCAATCCCGGCGGCTCTAAGACCTTGAAGACGACGACCCTGAGGGAGGACGCGGCGGACAAGCAGGCTAAGCTGGATACCGAGATCAAACGTCTGGAACAACAACTGACTATACAGGTGGCTGCCTCCACGTTCAGCCCAAAATACGTGACGCTGTTTTCCAAATTACAGGCCTACAAGGAGGTCAATGCACGCTACAACGCCTTACTCAAAGCATCCTCTACGGAAGAGGCCGCAGCTTTCGGCGGGCTGACCACGGTGCCTCCGGCCTCCGATGATCTGCCGGTAAATATTTCGTTGCTGATGATGGAGGAGCGCCCTGGCTACATCCGCATGAACGTCGCACTAGTTAATGCCAGCACCGATGGCCGCTTCAAAGATTTCTTCCTGGAGAACGGCAGATTAGTTGTGTCGGCGGACAGGGTATTCAACTTCTCCTTCGGTACCGCAGCCCGCTCCCTAGCCTGGCAACAACAATACCGGCTCAAGAGTGAGCCGCCATCCTTTCGCTCGCCGACCTATGCACCAATTCGCTCGGTGCTGGTCAAAACCGAATTCGTCGAGAAGTACTTCGCCAACTACCTAGTTTCGGAAAGCACCTTGCGTGAAGGCTTCAAGGCGCAGTTGCTGGGTAATGGTCGCAAAATGCTACTGACCAGCGTTGACCGCAAGGTGCCGAACCAGGTCGGGATTCAGGTGTCCGGCCAGGTTTCGAATACCACCATCACCCGTGAGGTACCATTGGCAAGCGCCTTGAGTGACCTGATCAACCAGAATGCTGATATCGCTAGCTTCCAGACTATCGGCCTGGAGGGGTTTCGCCAGAACGGTTATCACCCGGACCGTGACGGGCTTTTCGTTAATATCCATGAGCTGGAACGTTCGGTCGGTTTTGCCAGTCGTCAGTACTTGTTGGAAATGCCCCAGGGCAACGGTTACCTATCCGCGACGCCCTTTGGGGTGATGAGCGTTGACGACAACAAGGTCAGCAGCAGTCACTTGAGCAAGGCGCAGACCGACATACTGTATCAATACAACGCCGCATTTTTCGAGAAGCTGGAGCAACTGCGTGAAGGCGGTACGAAGGCCAGTCGTCTGTTTAAAGGCAGCGAAGATCGCAAGGCGTTCGAGCAGCAGCTGGTACGTTTGCTCGAGCGTAACCACATCACCCCCGCAGGGGTGTTGGCGCCGGAGTACTTCCGTAACAACATGCGCGATATCAAGGGTAATAACCTAAACAAAGCGCTGTGGGAACAGGCGTTTGCCGCTTCGGTCTGGCGAAGCAGCGATAATGACCCGCTGCTGTTCGGGCTGGCGACGAGACTGGTGAAGAACCCGGCTATGGTTAAGGTCTTGCAAAATGGCTATGTGCAAAGTGATATTGCCCAGGCTAGGGGGCTATTGGCACCGTTGTACGAACAATGGCGCATTCGAGCCATCGAAGCGGAAATCCAGTGGGTTGCTAGCGCCAATGCGGCACAGCATCCAAGCAATCCGAAAGTACATGTTTTCGATCAAACTGCGGTTGAGCACTCGCTGGACGACAAACTGCTCACCCTGTTACTGACCGGTCCCCAGGGCCTTGAGAACGCCGATGCGCAACTGCGCCCGGCGGTTGAGGCGGCGCTGTTGAGCAATGAGGGCAGGAGCTTGCGCAAACAGGTCTTGTTCCATGCTTTGCGTCCGGTAGCCGATAGCTTTTCTAAGGCTGCGGTCCCGGTCAATCCTCACGCTGCGCTGGGTGACGGCAAGGTCATGATCAATAACCGGTTGAATCAGCCCGATCCGTATCTGATCCTCAATACCAGCCCTGAGGAGCAAACGTATCACGAGGATTCGTACCTGATCAAGGACGATAAATACCGCAGCTACAACCAGTTCCGTCCGGACCCGAAGAATGACGCCACACGCTACATGAATGACCTGGACACCCCGTTCGTGGGGGGGATTTCCGGGACCACCCAGACCGTCAGTAATGCCTTGCCGGAATTGTTCGGTGGTGCGTTGAGCGTCAAGCAGTATTGGCAATTCCAGATGGCCAATGCGGCATTCATGATCCGTAACGGCTATCACTCGTTCTTCGAAACCCTCTATGTCGCTGCGCGTTACGAACCGGAGGGTGCGGACAGTATCGGCAAGGATATGTTGCAGATGTTCGACAAGTACCGCGCCGAAGGCAGCAAGAGAGAGTTGCAGGGTGAACTGTATGATGGAGTGATAGCGCGGGTCTTGCCAATCATTAATCAGGGCTTGCCAGCGGCTGACGAATTCCATCCACCGCGTTTTACCTACATGGGTCCAAGACCGGCGCTGCTGGGGCAGGCGGTGAAGGATCTCGAACTCAAGGTCGGGCTGGTGTCTGTAGGTGATGGATTTGAACCCCGACAAGGCAGTGCTGACATCCGTCAGTTTGCCACTGATCCTGCACTGTTCGCCAAAACCCGCACCATCAGTGCTGAGGTGCTGGTCAGGTCAGGGCACCTCCCGGCAGAGGGGAGTGCCCAGTTGGTGAAGGTCAGGTCAGGCTTATACGAGCTTGAGTACACTAAACAAAATGCTAATAGCATATCTTCAAGTAGCGTGTCGGCGTACTTCCTCGGCTACAATGGCCCGAACCAGGCCAATGCGGTACCCGCCTATGTGGACATTCCCAAGCATGTGGCTGCAGGGAGCTTTCTGTTCACCGGGACACTATCGGGCGGCTCGCTAGTGGTGACCAGCATCGACGACAATACCTACCGGGTTTACCACGATGGCCGATTCAACAGCTCGCTTCTGTATGACAATGTGGTGATGGCGGTCGACTACAAGGATTACCAGATATCCGGTACCACTGAGGGCCTTGCTGCGGCGTACATGCAGTACGTCAATGGCGAGTGGCAACTGGTGTTCCAGAGCCAGGAATATCAACGAGATGGACAGATGGTCTGGCCGAAGTTGCGCGGTGGTGTGGAGCCACTCTCGATTCAGGTTGCCGGCAGTCAGGTGGTGGAGCGCAACCAGGCCGAATTCGCCACTTACCGCGAGCAGGTTCACCAACAACTGAAGACGGTGGCGACGCAGTTTGGGGTGTCGGTCGAAGGAGTTACCGACGGCGTCTACACAGAGGGGGCATTTTCTCCTGAGCATCCGGCGATTGCCGCATGGACCCGGTTGCGCGAAGCGGTTCAGGCCAAGGTCAAAGCTAACATTGACCAAGTGGCGGACAAACGCTACCAGCTCCAGGAAGCACGACGTACCTCAAGTGATACGGCCTTGATCGACCAGCAGATCAAGCAACTCAATCTTACACAGGACTACTACAGAGCGCAGTACGATCCAGTATTGCGTGAAGCCAGTTCTGTCGAAAAGACTTGGCTCTGGCAGCAGATCAAAGCTAAGGACGGCAGCGTTGCGGTGGTACGGATTGACGATACGGCCATTCAAGGCGAGGAGCGCACTAGCAGCGTGGGAGAACGTTACGCGGCCTCCGAGGCCTATCAGCGCGGGGCACAGGATAGCGGGTTCAATGATGGTTTGCGTAACTTCCGGGAGATCAAGATCCCCGGAGTGGATGACAAAATGTCGGTTCTGGAGATGAAACGCCTGTTTCTTGAAGGAAAACTTACCCATGAGCAACGGGGGGCCTTGAGCGGTCGCATCACCGAAATCAGCCAAGCCGAGTACATCGACAAGGTACTGCGACAGACCGCAATGTTCAGTGAGGACTTCCATGACGCCGGCAGTGTCTTCGACCGCTTAGTACCACAGGACTTTTATTTGTCGCTGGTCGGTGACCGAACCGGTGGCCGTTGCTACCCTTTGGTCAGGACCATGGCTGTGGCATTGGCGGGTGGTGGAGAGGCTGGCATCAATAGCCTGGTACAAAAGCTGTTCTTCGCCTCCGCTGACCCGCAGGCGGGCAGCTCCACGCTGCTCAAGAATAGCCTGATCAGTCTGCACTACAATGTTGAGGCCGTTCAGGCTTCCACGGAGCTGGGCCAGTTCAATTTGTCCGAGGTGGTGTTGCGACTGGCCGCAACAACCAGCACCTCGATGTTTGCACTCAATACCCAGAATCACTCGATGATGGTAGGGAGCACTGTCACGGCCGAAGGCCGTCGCTACTACTTCTATGACCCGAATGTTGGGATCTTTGCCTTCAACAACACCAAGAGTCTGTCCAGGGCTATGGAGCAGCACTTGGTGGTGCGCGGGCTGGCCGCGCACTATGGCTCGTTCGGCAGCAAATCGGTGCCAGTCTTCAACCTGATTGAGATCGATACCGGCAAGATGGCTGAGGTACCAGTGGGTAATGGCCTAAACGTGTCTGACCTGACCCGATTCGAGGAACTGTCCAGTGTCATCGGGCAACGGCACCAGGTCGAGCAGGTGGTGAGTGTACAAGAGCGGGTCATGGAAGACTTGCGACTGAGCCCTGCACTGAAGACCTTTGATGCCGAGCAATGGGGCGCCCGGTTCGAAGTCGCCAGCACCCGGCTGGCGCGAGAGCACCAACTGGACAGCCTCTGGCTACCGATTATCGCTACGACGGAAGACCAGGGGGAAGGTCGCTACCGGGTCCAGTTCATTAACCGTGACCAACCCGAGCAGACCCGCTGGTTGATCACCAACGATAGCACCTTTGTTGAATTCCGGCGCTTCGTCGATGAGCACATGGGTGTACTGAACGAGCACTTTACCCTGGAGCACGGCCGGATACGGCCTCGCGGCGGAGTTGGCGAGGCCGCTCCGGTGGATGGGCTGAACGCCGGGTTTGCGGTTCAGACGCTAATCCAGTGGTTTGCCGACAAGAACCGCCACGATGCGGCAAGCGGGGTGACTTCGCCTGATCTGGCCACCGCGCTCAAGGTTCACAGCTACCTCAACTTGGTCCAGATGGCTCACGGTGGTGTACAGGATATAGCCAAGGTCACCGCGTTGGTGCGTACGGCGCTGCGCGGTGAAGTGGTGGCCGCCGAAACCTCGTTAAAGGACTTTGCTTCGAACCTAGGCCACACCGTCAACGAAGGTGCCGGTGTGTTGTTTGGCGGAGCTATGGTCGGTCTGGATGCTTATGAATTGGCCTACGCTGAGAACGATGTGCAGAAGGCGGTGTTCGGTACCCAGTTAGCGTTCGACTCGGCGAGCTTTGTCACTGGTACCGCCGGGGTGGGGGCTGGTTTGGTCGGTGCTTCGACGGCCGGGGCGGTACTCGGTGGAGCCAGCGTGATCCTTGGCGGACTCGCGGTGGGCTTTACGGCATTGGCTCAAGCCTTTGGTGCGGTCGCCGAGGATGCCAAGGCGGTAGGCCGTTACTTTGATACGGTCGACAAGGCGTACAAAGGTAACGGCTATCGATATGACAACGAGAAAAAGGTGCTGGTGCCTCTTGCCGGGGCGGTGATCAAGAGCCTTGACTTGCGCAGGAACCAGATCAGCTTCGACAGCCAGTACATCTACCGTACCCATTCGGGCTCTACCGGTTCGGGGAAAATCAATTACTTCTTCTGGGTCGGTGACTTTCCGCGAATGGTCCATGATCGTGGTCAGGCTATCGAAGTGCGTAGCGGTATTGGTTACAAGGATATCTCCCGGCCTCTTGAACACGGCGACAGCAATGTCGTGATCCTGCCGGGCACACCTAAGTCTTACATCAGTTACGAATACATGCTGCTCCCTGGCACCACCACACGCCATGATGCTGGTTTCGACGTGATACGCAGGCTAGAGGAAGACAAGCGGTTTGACTACGACTTTTATATCTTTCCGGGTGAGGAGACAATCCGCAGGATTCATCATGAGTACGTCGACACCCCAATCGAGGTGATACTCGATCAGCGCAACCGGCAACTGGTGGTGCCCGAGCTACCCAAAGAGCTACACGGCTTTTTGCGCTACGAGATCAAGGGAGCGGGTGGCGAGTACCTGATCGGCCTCAACGAAGGCACCCAAGTTAAGCTCACGAGCGATAGTGCGAGTGCATTATCGCGCTGGATCATCGATAGCAGTCAGCTCGCCAGTGACAGCATCAGCGTGTCGAAGAACCAACTGGTGGTCGGCGGGGTGGTAGTCGAACGCGATCCGATCCAGAACGGGCAGGTATTGGTGGTCAACGGCAAGGGAGAGGTGCGCGAAGTTGACTTTGCTGGCCTGACAACTCAGGTGGTAAGCGAAGATGCGAGTAAGTGGCAGGTGCCCGGCCAGCAAATTGAGCAGCACCTGAGTGATCTGGCCAAAGCGCATCAGTTGCACGGGCAGTACGTAGTGGTGGAGAACTACAGCCACAACGGGCGAGATGTTGGTCGAGCGTTTTACGATGTAGGCAAGGAGCGGATGTTGTTCACCAACGCCACCCACGAACAGACCAGACATGCCCAATTGGGTGCGGTGATGGGTGACCATGCCTATTTCTACGACGCCGACAATGCGGCGACGTGGCGGGTAGACATCGCCACCGGACAGGTCGATGTGCAGTTTGAGCCATGGTTTAATCAAAATGCGGGTAAGATCAGTCGGCTATGGCAGGAGGGAGATGCGGTCTACCTGGCACGCCGTTATCGACTAAAAGAGAAGGAGGCTGAACTAGAGAAGGAAGCTGAGCTGTGCTATCGGATACTCGATGATCGAATGGAGTTGGTCAGTGCGGTGGGTGATGATGCGCTGCTCCAGCTTTTAGCTCGTACCAGCCGGCATAGTGATGAGCTCAAGACTATACTCAAGGGCTACTACGAGAGCAAAAGTATACAGCGTGAGACTCCGACGTATATATTGGGCGCACGGTTGATCCAGCCGACCAGTGCGGCGCTAGTCACGGTGTTCGGCGTGGATGCGGCTGGCGTGGCGCACCGCTACTGGATACGTCCCGGCGACGGGACACTGATCAAGCCGAATCTGGCGCCACTGGCAGATCAGTCCCCGCACTTTAAAGAGTACGAACAAACCCGCAGTGCCTGGCCGATCCCGGCCGACCTGGTGTTAGCGGGGAGCATGTCGCAGCCCGGCGACAAGGAAGTGTTTTTCTTCTACAGTAAAGAGCAAAAGGCCCTGTTCCGACAGGAAGGTCCCGGGCAGGCTGTTCTCGACGCCAGCCATCCCACAGCATTACGCATCAGTACTCCAGCGTTAGCCAACCTGGTCAATCTGAACGGCAGCTTGCTTGTCATCACTGAGGATGGGCGTGTGGCCCGGCTCGATGCACTGGGGCAGCTTAGCTACGAAGCGGTCAACGAGCATTGGCTCAAGGGACGTACCCACTGGTGGCAGGACCTGGCTAGCGTCGCCGACGGCAGAGCTACTCTGGCAGTGTTCGGGGTCAAGGGTACCGACGGCAAGAGCCTGCTGCCAGTGTGGTACCACAACGGTCAGGTAGTCGTGGCTTCGGCCCCCCTGCAAGATAAGCGTTTGCAGTTCTTGGGTTTTGAAGCTGATGGCTCCGGTGCGCGACTGTTCGAACCCGCCAGCGGCAAGTTGTATCGTCAGCCGCCTATGACTGCCGATGCGCTGGCTGCCGCGTTCGGTACCGACGAGGTGCTTGAGGTTTCGCCACAGCTTCCCGCCGCCAGTGAGCTGGCGTCTGGACTGCACCTCAAGGCGGCGGAGCAAGTCGATGCCGGGCTACGCCTGACCACCGTCAAAGGCGAGATCCTATTGCGAACCAATGACGGTAAATTGCAGTTGGTCGCCGTCGACAAAGGCTGGCAACAGGACAACTTCGCTCGTCTGCCACAGGCACTTGCTAAGATCGCTGGTCAGTGGCGAGCCAAAGGTGTGCTGACCTTGCAAGGCGATGACACACAAGGCTGGTTCGATGTCGGCAGCGGTCAAGTGTTCTCCTGCGGTAGCATCCAGGCTAAAGACAATCTGCGTTTCATCGGAATTGCTACCGGGAAGAAGGGCGCATATGTGTACAGCCCAACGAACCAGGCGCTATACCGGGTCAAGGACGATGGTGTGCAGAAGCTGAATCATTACACTAGTGTCGAGCGTATTGGTTCGTCGTTGTTAATTCGGAGCGGGGGCGCGGATGGTCGCCGGGACGACTTGACCCCACCGCTGATCGCCGGTGTTGACAGTGTGGTGTTGCATGGCGGTGCCGATAACGATACCTACCGCCTCAGCCAAGAGATGTGGTCGTATTACCGCACGGTTATCATTGACAACGATGACCCGGGCCAGGCCCTGGACCGCTTGATCATTCCGGTGGTTGATGCGGAAAAAATCCTCGTGAGCCGCCATGAGGATAACTTGATGCTGACTGACTCGACCAATGGCACGACCTTGGTGATGCGCAAGGTGTTCGGTAGCCAGGCGGTGACGCACCAGCATTTGCAAATCGAACTGGAAGGTTCTTCGCTGGTGATGGGAGTGGACCATCTGGTCAAGAACTTTACTCAGAGGAGTTACACCAAAGGGGGGCTGGTAGAGCTGTCTTGGGCCAGTAGACAACCCGTCATCATGCCTCATGCGATTCATTCCGTTGCTGCTGTCCCGGACACGGAGGGGCCGAGCCTAGCGAAGCTGAGCGGGGCGATGGCCTCGTTCCCTGATATCGGCGGTGCCCGCGAGCACCTGCCGCAAAACCGTCAGGCTACGCAGGCGGCGCTGGTGCCACCGCTGTCTTGAGTTAGCAGGAGAAACCACAGGAGGGGCGCAAAGCCCTTCCTGTCTCCGGGCTCCGGTCGAATCATTCCTCCTGTAGTAGAAGCAGATCATGATCAAACCCATCGAAGGCTTACGGTCAAGTTATTGCAAGGTGGTGAATACATTCCTGATGTTTTCAGGTGTGAACAATCGGCCTGCTTAAGTGATCCGCCAGCAGGTACTAGCATTGCGTGGATATGTGTTGCATCAGGTCGGGCTGAAAGGTGTTACTTGGAATAGTAAGATTGCGCATTTGCTGGAGTGTGAGTTGATGCTGTACATCGATGTTGAGCCACAGAGAGAAGAATGTTAATAGGATAAAACAGAATATTCTCGCTGCTGGCTGAACCTGTCTTTTCTACATAAATTCCTTGTTACAAGATGGGGAATCTTTTTGAACTGAGGCAATCTTTTATAACTAACCCTATTCTGATTAATAATAAGAAAGCTGAGCAACCAATAATAAACAATATCGTGTTAATGAATTCATTGATTTTAGTTTGGATGGATTGACAGGTGCAATAGAACTTGCAAGTATTTCGCCAAAGAAAAAATTGACGCCTAAATTTTTAGGTATCCTAGCTTGGTAACCCTTATGTTCAATTCAGTATCGAAGTACTGAAAAGCCAAACCAACTACAGTTATGCATCCGGGTTCTTGTATTGAGTGGGCCGTCGAGTTTTTATCTCCTAACCAACGCACCTTGAATTGGTGCCCGGAGGCGGAATCGAACCACCGACACGAGGATTTTCAATCCTCTGCTCTACCGACTGAGCTATCCGGGCAACGGGGCGCATTAAACCGTATTCAGCCTAAGTCGTCAATGCCTTTCTGATAAAAAATGATAAAAGCGGATTGATTGCTTTCTTTTTGCTCGGAATTTGTGTGGTTGTTCATCTTAGGCTGATTTTTGTTAACTTAACGCACCATTTTTGCGGCATAAGGCAATAGCTAAAACATCTTCTGCCAGCAGTTTTGCCGTAGTGATATCACCAATATCCCGTTTGAGTAGTAGCTTACTCAGGCAACCTTCCAGAATCAGTTCCATCTGTTTAGCAACGAGTTCGCAATCTTCAATATCCAGTTGATGTAATAGCTCGGTGGTGTAACGGGAAGAACTCTGTTTTTGTAATTCAGCTAATTGATGGATAGGGTGGTCAGATTCAGGGAATGCGCTACAGGCTGCGATAAATAGGCAGCCTGGGTAGCGTTTCTCCTTTACTTTTTCATCAAGGGCTGTGTAACGAGCCAGTAGCTTCTGCTCTGGTGTCAGAGTTTCATCCAGTAATATCTGTCGCTGCCAGACTTCAATCTGTTGGCCGTGATAACGTAGACAGTCATAAAGTAGAGCTTCCCGATCGGGCCAGAACTGCTTGAGATATTCGATATCCATGTTAAGCGAGCCAAAAAGTACCTCAGTTGTGATGGATAAGCCATGTTGCTCCAGTAAGTTTAAGGCATGACTAAGAACTTGTTCTCGTTGCATGGTGTTCTCCTTCTGAATCATTTTGGCAGATGTTGCAAATGCTCATTAAAGTGGGTTGCATCCATAAAACCATTTACCCGTGAATCGGGGATCTCTTTCCCCTGAGAATCAAAAAACAAAATAGTCGGCAATCCCCGAACGCTAAGTTTTTCTAAAAGCTGCTTCTGTTGCGGGCTGTTGTTCGTGACATTGGCCTGTAACAGTAAGGTATCACCTAGTTGTGACTGAACTTGTGGATCGCTGAAAGTATATTTTTCAAATTCTTTACAAGCGGTACACCAGTCAGCATAGAAATCAAGCATAACGGTTTTATGGCTGTTTTGTGTCATTATCTGTTCTAATTCCTGCCAGTTATTTATCTGGCGGAAATTTAAACTGTGTTGCGACTGTTGTGTGACCGTTGTACCCCAAAACCAATCCTGCAATGGGCGGGTAGCTATCAGCATCAAAATTAACAATATCAGTTGTATGACTCGTACCCAACCGTTTTGGCTTCTAATCGTCAGAACAAATCCCCATCCTAGGAAACTGACTGCTAGCAGGCTCCATAATTGTATTCCCCATGCATCACCGATAACCCTTTCCAGCAGGAAAATGGGTAGCGCAAGAATAATGAAGCCAAAAGCTTCTTTAACATACTGCATCCAAGGCCCACTGCGTGGCAGGAGTTTGTGACCAAATAGGGTGACAGCAATGAGCGGTAATCCCATTCCCAAAGCGTAAAGATAAAGGGTTAGGCCACCTGCCACGGTATTACCACTTTGAGCAATGTAGAGCAGAATCGCGCTTAAAGGCGCGGTAGTACAAGGAGAGCAAATTAATCCCGCTAACGCACCCATAGCGAATACACCGAAAAGTGAACCGTTTTTTTGCTGGTTACTCCAGTTGACTAAGCGCGTCTGAACAGCGGAAGGCAGTTGCAGAGAATAGAGGCCGAACATCGACAGTGCCAGCAGAATAAACAATACTGATAAGCCGATCAGTACATACGGATGTTGCAGTGCGGCCTGAAATTGTAGACCGGCAGCCGCTACAATCAATCCAAGTAGCGTATAGGTGACTGCCATGCCTTGAACATAGCTTAGCGCTAACCAAAATATCTGTCTCAGGCTTTTAGGGCGTTGGCTGCCAAGAATAATGCTGGAAATCAATGGATACATCGGTAGTACACAAGGTGTAAAGGCGATACCGATGCCAATCAAAATTGCCCAGAGTGGTGAGAAAGGTAAATGTTGTTGGTCATTCGATGCACTTTCTGGCGTTTTGTGAACAGGTTCAGCAGGTATGGCGTCAGTTGTTTTTGATGGAATAACTGCACTCAATGGAACAAGGCGGGTTTCAGGTGGATAGCAATATCCTGCGGCGGCACAGCCTTGATAAGTGACAACGATATTAGAATTGTTGTTCGCCTTTGTAACAGGAACATTGACGATGAGTTGTTGGAAATAAACTTTAGTTTCACCAAAGAATTCATCTCGATGAGCTGTACCTTGTGGCAACGTGATTTTACCTAGTGTGGCCTGTTGCGGCTCAATATGAAGTTGTTTGCGATAAAGGTAATAACCCGGTTTGATCTGCCAGTCTAACGTCAATTTGTCGTTTTTTTGCTGAAAATCAAACATGAATGCCTGATCTACTGGCAAATATGGGTTTTGCCCCGGCTGTTCAAACAGCGCGTTTGCTGCCGTTGGGGTAAGGAGGGGGCTGCAAAGCAGCAAAAATAGCATCAGAGTACGTTTAATCATAAAGATAATGATCGCTAATCGAATGAAACAGATTCAGCACTATAACCGAAGGCGGCCAGACCAGAAAGTGTTCTGGTTAAGATTAAGACAGTTATTGAAGGTTTTCAGAGAAAATGTATCGCTTGGTAGAAGAGAGTATATAGGGGCGGTATACGCCCCTATATTAAGCGGTTATTGGCAGGCAGAGAATTAAAGGATCATACTGCCGAATAGGAAACCGAAGGCAACAGCTAGAGCAACCCCAATGGTGCCAGGGATAAAGAATGGATGATTAAATACAAAACGGCCGATACGGGTCGTGCCGGTGTCATCCATTTGAACTGCGGCAACTAAGGTTGGATAAGTAGGTAGAATAAACAATCCAGAAACTGCGGAGAAAGAGGCAATGGCAGTCAATGGAGTGACGTTCAGAGCCAAAGCCATCGGCATCAACGCTTTTGCGGTAGCTGCCTGAGAATAGAGTAGGGCGGAACAGAAGAAGAAAATAATCGCTAGCAGCCAAGGTTGAGAGTGGATTAACTCTCCAGCGGTGCCTTTAATCCAATCCATGTTTGCCTGTACAAAAGTATCTCCTAGCCATGCAACACCCAGAATACAGATACATGCGCTCATACCCGCTTTAAAGGTACTGGAGTTCAGGATGGCGTCAGTATCAACTGAACAGAACATGGTGGTGATAGTTGCAACACTCAACATAATGATCAGAATAGCGTGAGTAGTGTTCATCAGGGGTTCTGCAATCAGGCCGATGCTTGGGCTGTTGACGATAGCGTAAATAACAACACTGATAACACCCGACAGGAATAACAGAACAGAAGCTTTAGCCCTTGGTTTGATCTCAATCTGTTTGCTGCCACGCAGAGTTACCAGGTTTTCTTCCAGACGTTTCAGATAAATGGGGTCATCAGATAGTTTGGAATTGAACATCCAGGCGATGATGAAAGACATCAGAACGATAGCGGCGAAAGTGGATGGTAATAGCACCATCAACAGATGGATATAGCTGACGCCGTGGCCTTCCATCAGAGAAGACATATAAACGACTGCTGCGGAAATGGGTGAGGCGGTGATGCCAATTTGGGCTGCTACAACCGCCGTGGAAAGTGGACGGCATGGCTTAATGCCTTGCTCTTTCGCAACTTCAGTAATAACAGGTAGCGCTGACAGAGAGATGTTACCTGTACCTGCAAACAGTGTCAGGAAATAGGTAACGATAGGTGCGAGTATCGTGATGTATTTTGGATTTTTACGCAGCAGTTTTTCAGTCTGCTGGACCAGATAATCCAGACCACCGGCAACCTGCATTGCAGAGATAGCGGCGATAACGGCCATAATGATGGAAATAACATCAAATGGGATATGCCCTGGTTTAACGCCAATTATAGCCAGCACCAGAACGCCAAGACCACCGGCAAATCCAATGCCAATTCCCCCTAATCTTGCACCCAGGAAGATGGCCAGCAGAACGATAATCAATTCTACGGCTAACATAATAGTGACTCCTTGAAATAATTAAAAATTTGAAAATTTTAGGTTAATACTTTGTGCATGTAGGGAAGTAAAAAGGCACGCTATCCAGTTGGAGTTGCGTGCCTTGTTGCTAAGAGCTATTTTTTATTATATTCAACAACTTAATCGTCAAAACGTTTTGCCTTGTAAGATGGGCATTTTAGGTTCTCTACAGAGAAGATGTCATCCAATTGAGTTTCGGTCAGTAGACCTCGTTCCAGCACGACTTCACGAACACTTTTACCGGTTTCAGCACAAATTTTACCAACAATGTCACCATTGTGGTGACCGATGAATGGGTTCAGATATGTCACGATACCGATCGAGTTGAATACGAAATTTTCGCAAACTTCTTTGTTAGCCGTGATGCCATTAACGCATTTTTCTACCAGGTTGCGGCAAGCGTTGCTTAGCAGGGAGATAGATTCAAACATGGCCTGACCGATAGCAGGTTCCATTACATTGAGCTGTAACTGGCCTGCTTCGGATGCCATAGTAACACAAATATCGTTACCAATAACTTTGAAGCAAACCTGATTCACAACTTCTGGAATAACCGGGTTCACTTTTGCCGGCATAATAGAAGAGCCTGCCTGTAATTCTGGTAGGTTGATTTCATTCAGGCCAGCACGAGGGCCAGAAGAAAGCAAACGCAGGTCATTGCAGATTTTAGACAGTTTGACAGCCAGGCGCTTCAGAGCACCGTGGACCATAACATAAGCCCCACAGTCAGAGGTGGCTTCAATCAGGTCTTCGGCTGGTACGCAGGGTAAACCTGAAACTTCCGCCAGTTTTTCAACTGCCAATTTCTGATAACCTGGTGCTGTATTCAAGCCGGTACCGATAGCAGTAGCACCAAGGTTAACTTCCAGCAATAATTCAGAGGTTCGGTTGAGGTTTTTAACTTCTTCTTTCAACAGAATAGAGAATGCGTTGAATTCCTGCCCTAGTGTCATGGGAACAGCATCCTGTAATTGGGTACGACCCATTTTTAGGATCTCATTAAATTCTTTGGCTTTTTTATCGAAACCTACAATTAACAGTTCAATAGACTCGATCAGTTTCAGGATGGAGTTATAAACTGAGATGCGGAAGCCAGTTGGGTAGGCGTCGTTAGTTGACTGGCTTTTATTCAGATGGTCATTGGGATTCAGGTACTCATATTCGCCTTTTTTATGGCCTAACAGTTCCAGACCAATGTTTGCCAGAACCTCATTGGTATTCATGTTGAGTGAAGTACCGGCACCGCCTTGAAACACATCGACCGGAAATTGATCCATGCATCTGCCGGTATAGAGCACTTCGTCACATGCTTTGATGATGATGTCTGCAATTTTTTTAGGAATAGTTTGTAGCTCTTTGTTAGCTAAGGCTGCGGCTTTTTTTACCATCACCATGCCACGGATGAATTCGGGTACATCATTAATGGTGTTGTTACTGATATGGAAGTTTTCAATCGCACGTAAGGTGTGAATACCATAATAGGCTTCAGCAGGAACTTCTCGTTTACCTAACAGGTCTTCTTCGATACGAATGTTGTTTGACATGAGAACCTTCTTATTAGATGACGTTTTTACTGTCTAATTATGCGTTCGTTAAATCATTATGTTGCCAACTGCAATAGTTATGATATGAACTTTTTATCACCGGATGGCCAGCGTGATCATATGCTGGTTAGCAATAAATGCATTGAATCTGGATCACTTTATAGTGGTATTTGTTTAGTCTGATTTGATATATGTGATATCTATCACAATTTCGTATCTAATTAGAAAGATTTTCAGCGGATTGAAAACGATAGCTGTGACCCCAATTATATCTTTAATAAACTGAAAAAATATTAATTTGGTTGTCCCTTGGATTTTGTTGATATGATTTATTCAGGATACAACCTGTTCATCCAAATCAATTGAAGGAGCACCAAGTGCGTTGGTTGCCATTTATCCTGATATTTTTGCTTGTCTATATCGAGTCAGCCTTATTTGTGCGTGTTGCCTCTGAACTAGGTGTATTGTTGACTCTGTTACTGGTGTTGTTTACTTCTTGTATCGGTATCTCTTTGGTACGCAGTCAGGGCATAAAGAATTTTATCCAGATCCAGCAGAAGCTGATTAATGGGGAGAGTCCGGCTGCGGAAATGATAAAAAGCGTCTCTCTTTTACTGGCGGGTTTCCTGTTACTCCTCCCCGGTTTTTTTACGGATTTTCTTGGATTGTTGTTGTTATTGCCACCGGTTCAAAAAACATTAGTGATGAAACTGATGCCACATATCAATTTCTATCGTCCTCATAATAGTGGTGGATTTAGACGGGATAGTAATACTTTTGAGGGGGAATACGAGCGTAAGCAGGATGACCCCTCCCGAACGTTGAAAGACCATAAACCCGATGACGACGAGCATAAGCCTCATTGATAAGCGGTTATTTTCTGAATGTTTGGTTTAATCATCGGTTTTTTTCTGTGGGCAAGAAAAAAGTAAAATATTTTTTTGCCTGCCCTTGAAGTATCATAAGTAGGTCCCCATTTAATTTATTATGATACTGGTTTAATGAAAGCGTACTGGTATCAATCCTCTTACCTGATATGGACTTTCTTATAGGAGAGCTATCAATGAATATTCGTCCATTGCATGATCGTGTAATCGTCAAGCGTAAAGAAGTTGAATCAAAATCTGCTGGCGGTATTGTGCTGACTGGCACTGCTGCGGGTAAATCCACTCGTGGCGAAGTTTTGGCTGTGGGCAATGGCCGCATCCTTGAAAACGGTGATGTAAAAGCACTGTGTGTGAAAGTTGGAGATATCGTTATTTTTAACGATGGTTACGGTGTTAAATCAGAGAAGATCGACAACGAAGAAGTGTTGATCATGTCTGAAAGCGACATTCTGGCAATTGTTGAAGCGTAATTGTTGCGCTTAGATCTTCTTAACTGAACGAATTTAAAGGAAAGAAACAATGGCAGCTAAAGACGTAAAATTTGGTAGCGACGCTCGCGTTAAGATGCTACGTGGTGTGAATATTCTTGCTGATGCAGTAAAAGTAACCCTTGGCCCTAAAGGCCGTAACGTTGTGCTGGATAAATCTTTCGGTGCTCCTACAATCACCAAAGACGGTGTTACCGTCGCTCGTGAAATTGAACTGGAAGACAAGTTCGAAAACATGGGTGCTCAGATGGTGAAAGAAGTTGCCTCTAAAGCGAATGATGCTGCGGGCGACGGTACAACGACCGCAACTGTATTGGCTCAGTCTATTGTTACTGAAGGTCTGAAAGCCGTAGCCGCTGGCATGAACCCAATGGATCTGAAGCGTGGCATCGATAAAGCCGTAGTTGCAGCAGTTGCAGAGCTGAAAAAGCTGTCCGTACCTTGCTCAGATTCCACCTCTATTGCTCAGGTAGGTACTATCTCCGCGAATTCCGACGAAACTGTGGGTAAATTGATCGCAGAAGCGATGGATAGAGTTGGTAAAGAAGGTGTAATCACCGTTGAAGAAGGTACTGGCTTGGAAGACGAGCTGGATGTCGTTGAAGGTATGCAGTTCGACCGTGGTTACCTCTCTCCTTATTTTATCAACAAACCAGAAAACGGTTCTGTTGAATTAGAAAACCCATATATTCTTCTGGTAGATAAAAAAATCTCCAACATCCGTGAACTGTTACCCGTTCTGGAAGGTGTAGCTAAGGCAAGCAAGCCTTTGCTGATTGTTGCTGAAGATGTTGAAGGTGAAGCACTGGCAACTCTGGTTGTTAATACCATGCGTGGCATCGTCAAAGTTGCTGCGGTTAAAGCGCCTGGCTTCGGTGACCGCCGTAAAGCTATGCTGCAAGATATCGCTGTCTTGACTAACGGTAATGTTATTTCTGAAGAGATTGGCTTGGAGTTGGAAAAAGCAACTCTGGAAGATCTGGGTCAGGCAAAACGTATCGTTATCAACAAAGATACCACCACCATCATTGATGGCGTTGGTGAAGAAGTTGCAATTGCAGGCCGTGTTAATCAGATCAATCAGCAGATCAAAGAGTCCACTTCTGATTATGACCGTGAAAAACTGCAAGAGCGCGTAGCTAAACTGGCTGGTGGTGTTGCTGTTATCAAAGTTGGTGCTGCAACAGAAGTTGAAATGAAAGAAAAACGCGCTCGCGTTGACGATGCTCTGCATGCAACTCGCGCAGCAGTAGAAGAAGGCGTAGTAGCTGGTGGTGGTGTTGCACTGGTTCGCGTTGCAGCGGCTATTGCTGGTCTGAAAGGCGATAACGAAGATCAAAACGTAGGTATCCGTGTTGCAATGCGTGCGATGGAAGCTCCTTTACGTCAGATCGTTGATAACTCAGGTGAAGAGCCATCTGTTATCGCAAACAGCGTGAAAGCAGGTGAAGGCAACTACGGTTATAACGCAACGACTGAACAGTATGGCGATATGATCGCAATGGGTATTTTGGATCCAACCAAAGTGACCCGTTCTGCACTGCAATTTGCAGCATCTATCGCTGGTCTGATGATCACCACTGAATGTATGATCACTGATCTGCCTAAAGATGATAAAGCTGATTTAGGTGCAGCAGGCGGTATGGGTGGCATGGGCGGTATGGGCGGCATGATGTAATAGCCGCGTAGGTCGCTAGCCGAGCGGGTTACGTCCATAGTGGTCACCGATTAATAGTGGTCACCGATTAATATCGTGGTGAATATTCCCACCCCGCTAAAATAGCATTTAAAAAAATCCGATATCCGGGCTGAGGTTCAAGTCTGGATATCGGTCTCCGGGTCTGATTTCAGATAGGGGTGAAAGCCTGTATTTCCGTAATATTCATGAAAAACGTACGTTGAAGTGATGTTGTTTCCAATATTGTGATGAAACGGCATCGTGTTTACTAAGTGATAAGTCTACTAGGATAGCTGAAGTGCTTTCCCGTCAACTTTATTTTTGCTGATGTTCCAATGAACGATACAAGGGACTGCTCTTGCTAAACGTTCTCTTCTCCTGTTTCCTTCTGTAGTGCTGCTATACTCGTGATTAAAGTTTGTGCAACACTGCTCCTGCTCCATGTGAAACTACGGCTTTACAAAGTGATTGCTCTCTTCATTAGCTTAAAAAGCGTAAGTAATAAAGATGATTTGGCATAGGGGAAATTCTTAAGGAAAAAAATATTTCCTTAAACTTAGAAAAAATGAGTTTATTAGACTAAAATTCATTTATTCATAGGACTTTGGAAAATAATTCAAATATCTATGCACAAATTTAATCGATCTACAGAAATGGCGGTATTCGTTCAGGTCATTGAGTCGGAGAGTCTCTCTGCCGCTGCTCGCAAGCTCGACATGACGCCATCAGCAGTCAGTAAGCTTATTAATCGACTGGAGATGCGACTTGGTGTACGGCTGTTGAATAGAACGACACGTAAACTTCAGTTAACGGCTGAGGGTTCTGTTTTCTATGAACGTAGTGTCAGAATTTTGGAGGACATCATAGCCGCAGAACAAGAAGCAAATCAGGGAACCGCGCTACGTGGACGGATACGTGTGAATTGTCATGTTGCGTTTGGAAAACATTGCTTGATGCCTTTACTACCGGATTTCCTGCAACGCTACCCAGAGATCACACTCGACATCTCATTATGTGACTTGATAGTGGATTTACTTGATGATCGTAGCGATGTGGCGATTCGCACCGGTCCTCTGGACGATTCATGCTTCATGGTACGCAAGTTGGGGGCAAGTCGAATGGTTGTGGTAGGATCTCCTTCGTACCTTGAAAGGATGGGAATACCCTCTATGCCTAGCGATCTGGGGCGCTACAATCGACTTGGTTTTGGCTTTACCCGTCATATGAAAGCTTGGCCTTTCATCGATTCGGAAGAGTGGGGGCAACAATTGCCTTCAGGGAACTTGCTACTTGGTGATGGAGAAACCATGCGTAAAGCTGCAATAGCAGGACTTGGC
Organism: Photorhabdus kleinii; assembly: GCF_025384885.1. Lineage (NCBI taxonomy): Bacteria > Pseudomonadati > Pseudomonadota > Gammaproteobacteria > Enterobacterales > Morganellaceae > Photorhabdus > Photorhabdus kleinii. Next base: position 25,060 of record NZ_JAJAFY010000009.1, on the reverse strand, counting down.
TTAGCACGATTAGCTCGTTTCCATGTGGATGCTGATATTCGGAACGGTTTGTTGCTACCTGTACTTGAGAACTATAATCCTGGCGATAAGGAAGAAATATATGCAGTTTTTGTCGGCCAAGGTAGGCAACTCCCATCACGGATACGGGTATTTCTGGACTATCTGACAGAGCGTATCCACATTGGTGATGGATGGTGATAGTCGGAAAGTATGATGCCACGAAAATGTTTGATGGCCCATTATCGTGGTATCAATGGAGGTATTTCTATCCAAATGGGGCACAGTTTCTTGCATCCATGTTAAAAAAGTATCATTATTTACACACAATAAAATCCACATGAAATTCATATATACCCTATAGATTTCAAGATGCATCGCGGCGGCAAGGGAGCGAATCCCCGGGAGCATAGATAACTATGTGACCGGGGTGAGTGAGTGCCGCCAACAAAGAGGCAACTTGAAAGATGACGGGTATAAGTATAATTTCTTAATCCTATTAATATGTGAAGTTTTTATGGGATATAACGTCAGATAATTGCTCAATAAAAAATTGTCGTGAGATATTATCAAATCAAAACTGTCGATATACCCTATGGATTTCAAGATGCATCGCGACGGCAAGGGAGCGAATCCCCGGGAGCATAGGTAACTATGTGACCGGGGTGAGTGAGTACAGCCAACAAAGAGGCAACTTGAAAGATAACGGGTATAGATGTTTTAATAGTGTTTTGAGTGAGATGGTTTAAGTTTAATATCATTCGCAACATGGGAATTGAATTTATAAGATGGAAAAATAAACATAAATATGCCAACAGGAAATATATGTCAGATGATTATTATAAGTTTATTCAAGATCTTGCTGTAAGAGGGTTAATGAATTAAATATTTACATTATGACTTTTAGTATTGCATATAATAATATTTTTAGTGTTCTATCTGGTAGTCAATATCATGGATAAAAGGCTTTTTTAATAGATAATTTATGTATTGATTAATGAGTGATGTTTTTTGAAGATAAAGCATTTATCAAACTTATTCATGTTATTTATTCGATTATTTTCCTCTATTTTCTTACTGCATTCACCTTGGCATAAAATATTTTTGACCTAAACATTTTACTGAAGGATGACTTTATAAATTATTTTTTGCGATACTGATGTACAACAAGGTATATTGATGACTAATTGTCGAATTTCCAACAATGGGTGAGGAAAAACATGCGAATTAAAATTTTGCTCAGTGCTTCAGTATTGTTACTATTGGCAGGGTGTACAACTACTAACCAATTAACTTCTGGTGGTTCACAGGTTCGATTTGTTGATACTAAGCCAGGCAGCGAGTGCCAGTTATTAGGTGAAGTAACAGGTACTCAAAGCAATTGGATGACTGGTGTAAGTAATGAAAGCAGCTCAATGCGTGGGGCAGCCAATGATTTACGTAATAAAGCCGCACTCATGGGGGGAAATGTGATTTATGGCGTCACCAGCCCGAGTGAAAGTCTGTTATCGAGCTTTGCGCCACTGGACAGTAAAATGATTGGTCAAGTTTATAAATGCCAGTAATGGTATTCGGAATTTGAATGATATGCCCGGCTGAAAGTATCCGGGCATGAATTTTTTGTTAGTTTTGTTTTAATCCCAAATCAAGAGGTGTCTTACTCGGTTCTCCGCCGATTTCCCTTGCGAGACGTGGTACTAAATAACCTGAAATTTTTGTCAGCAATTCCCGGATAAGCGCCTTGGCTTCTTCATCACTGACCATAAAATGAGCGGCTCCTTGTACTTTATCCAGCACGTGAATGTAGTAAGGTAGGATACCTACATCGAACAGAGCATTGCTCAGGTCAGCCAGAATATCAGAATGATTATTGATACCGCGTAACAGCACACTTTGATTTAGTAACGTAATACCTGCTTGTTTCAGCAACATCATGCTGTTCCGTAAGGATTGGTCGATCTCATTAGCATGATTGATATGTGTCACCATGATCACCTGTAATCTCGATTGTGCCAGTCGATCGCAAAGCGTTGTTGTGATCCGGGCAGGAATAACCACAGGCAGACGAGTATGAATACGCAGTCGTTTAATATGAGAAATCTTTTCCAGATTGCTGATTAACCAGTCAAGTTCGTGATCTTTTGCCATTAAAGGATCGCCGCCGGAGAAGATAATCTCATCAAGTTCAGGATGTTGCTGAATATAATCTAACGCTTGTTGCCAATTGCGTTTATTACCTTTGTTATCTTCGTATGGGAAATGACGTCGGAAGCAATAACGACAGTTAACCGCACATCCTCCTTTAACTAGCAACAGTGCGCGATTACGGTATTTATGTAATAGACCGGGGACAGCACTGCGCTGTTCATCCAGAGGATCGGTAGAAAAACCAGGCGTGAGCGTGAATTCTTCGGGTGTCGTTATGACCTGAAGTAACAGCGGATCATTAGGATCGCTTACTTGCATACGCGCAACAAAAGCCTTGGGTACCCGTAGTGGAAACAGGCGACGTGCGCTGCTCCCCTTGGTCAAGGTCGGGTGTTTATCTAAAGATAATAATTGTAATAATTCATCAGGATCGGTAATAACATCTGTAAGTTGTTTCAACCAGTCTTCTCTGATGATGATCTTTGGGGTTATAATGTGCGCCATTTTTTGGCTAAGCCATTTTGTTTAAAAGAGGATCTCCATGGCTACTTATAGTACCAATGAATTCCGTTCAGGTCTTAAAATCATGTTAGATGGTGAGCCGTGCGCTATTCTTGAAAGTGAATTCGTGAAGCCGGGTAAAGGTCAGGCGTTTGCCCGTGTTCGTATTCGTAAGCTGATTTCCGGTAAACTGCTGGAAAAGACCTTCAAATCTACTGACTCTGTAGAATCTGCTGACGTGATGGATATGAACCTGACTTACCTATATAACGATGGTGAGTTTTGGCACTTTATGAATAACGAAACCTTCGAACAGTTAGCGGCTGATGAAAAAGCAGTTGGCGATAATGCGAAATGGTTAGTAGAACAAGCTGAGTGTATCCTGACGCTGTGGAATGGTCAGCCTATCTCTGTGACTCCACCAAACTTTGTTGAATTAGAAATTACTGATACTGATCCAGGTCTAAAAGGTGATACCGCAGGTACGGGTGGTAAACCAGCAACCTTGAGCACAGGTGCTGTAGTTAAAGTACCTCTGTTCGTTCAAATTGGTGAAGTGATTAAAGTGGATACCCGTTCTGGTGAATACGTTTCTCGCGTAAAATAATTACCGACGGTATTTAATAAAAGCCGCAGTTCTGGAAGCAGGCTGTGGTTTTCTTTATTGGTGATTATACAGAGGGCATGGCTATTTATGTCTTTTGAGCTCACAATATTGTGTTATTGATATTGCCATTTTACACAACTATAATTTATCACTGTTTCTAATGGTTATCCGGGACGACCTGGATATACTGCCGTTTTCTGGAGACGACTCCACAACACTATTATGGGGCGTTGATATGTCCTGGTTTATTCTTGTTATTGCTGGTTTATTTGAAGTCGTCTGGGCGGTTGGCCTGAAATATACTTATGGTTTCACCCGGTTGATACCGAGCCTTATTACAGCCGGTGCTGTGGCGCTCAGTATGGGATTGCTTGCTTATGCAATGAAAGGCTTACCAATAGGTACAGCTTATGCGGTATGGACTGGAATTGGTGCAGTGGGTACCGCTATTTTTGGTATTATAGTGTTTGGTGAATCTGCAAGTTTTGCCAGGATTTTAAGCTTTGCTCTGATTATCGCCGGTATTATCGGTCTGAAATTGTCCAGTTAATAGTGAACTGCACTCCAAAGGTTTCATATTTTGGCAGTGCAGCTTCTATATGAGATATTCTTTATCAAGAAATACCGACTTTTTGTAGTGCTTCTGCACGTTTCGTGCATTTGTGCGTAGATCTTTACGTTATCAAAAAGGGTTGGTAGCGTGAATTAGTGACGTATTTGCTCCAGTTCATTCTGACTTAGTCCGGTAGTTTTCATTACTGTTTCACGATCGATGCCAAGATCCAGCAGTGAACGGGCAATTTTCAATGCCGCTAGTTTTTCACCTTCCAGACGCCCTTTCTGTTCTAATTTCTGTGCAATGGTCATTAGTACCTCCTCATACTTCGGCACCTGCTTTGCCAGTTGCCGGATAAACCGTATCGCCTGCCTGTAACAGATAGTTTAGCACGTTTTTTAACTGCTCATCCGTGTAGTAATCGTACGCCAGCAGTATCACCAGTTCTGGCAATAGCTCCGCGATGTCGCGCTGTCGGATATGTTTTTGTACCATCTCCAGCAGGGCTACCCGTTTGTGCGTCAGTATTTCATCATCAGGGATAACCGTGAGGTCCACCAGTGGGAATGCATTGGAGTAGATTTCTGCTGCCAACGTCGGAGTATCAAAGCAGTCGAGCCAGTTGGTACTCCAGGGATATGGCCGCGTTTTCCCGTGGTAAAACAATATTGGGATCACCAGCGGTAATTTCTTATGTCCTTGCTCTAAATGCCGCTGTATTGCTGAAATACTGTAACGCATCAGCCGGAACGCCATCATTTTGTCTGGGGAACTTGGTGTTCAATTACACAATACACATAACCGTCACCTTGCACCGTTTTCAGGGAATAGAGGATATCGGAATAGTATGCTCGCAAATCCTCTTCAATAAACGACCCAGGTTCTAGCCGGAGTGTATCGAGATCACACACTGCCTGTAATGCCGCCGACAAATGTATCTCCAGAAAATCCTTGGCTGTTTCAACATGACTTAAAAACTGCTTAAAAACGGCATCATGTGGCGTTGGTGTATTTTTCCCTTTCGTGAATCAAAAGCAGGAAAGTTTCGGAGAAATACATATATCTCAGATGATAGCTTGAATAAGTTAAAGGCCGGATAAACCAGCCTTTAAAGATATTTTCCAGCATAAAAACGTGTGAGGGTAGGTTTTCGACAACATCGATTAGGGTAAAGAGTATTTATAACCTTAGCTCGTTGCTATTCGACTACAGAGTAAAAACCCCGATAATTGCGACAACACTCAGGATCGCGGCCAGGCCGTAGAAAATCCATTTACTTGCAGGGATATGAATTTTCAGGTCATGCATACCGTGGTGGATACGGTGTGATCCGCACCATACTGGTAGAACGATCATCAGTAATAGGAAAGTACGACCAATAAAACTCTGACAGAAAGCCAGAATTCGTGTGTAGCTTAACGCTTCCGGTGCTACTCCCAATGGTAAAAGGATGGCTACTAGTAAAATAATGACTGGAGCCACAATTGCGCCCCACATACCACCGGCACCAAATAATCCCCAAAAAATCGGTTCATCGGAACGTTTAGGTATTTGATTCATTAGATCCTCCTTGAGGTTAAAGTAAGGCTATACCTAAGATAATCGTGGTGACGATAATAGTGACGGACCATAGTAGTTTGATTACTGGCCCTGCTCCTATCTTTTCACCTTTTATCACGACGTTAGCTGCCTTAGGCGCTAGCTCAAACCAGGTTTTAGTATGCAGCAGAGCGCCTAGCAGAGTGATGATATTAATCAGCAGGATGACGGGGTTTTTCAGGAATGTGACAAATGCATCCCAGTTTTGTGCGCCGCCTTTTAGAGCGAATAGGCCGTATATCAGCAAGATACTGAACCACATAGTCGTCACTGCGGTACTTTCACGCAGGATATAGAAGCGGTAAAAGCCCAGTTTCTGCCACCAGTTGGGAGCCATGCTGCGGATATAAGGTTTACGTTTAGTCGTCATTACTTTCTTCCTCCCCTTATTGTGGTTTTAGCATGGCGATCATGAAATCTTTCGCGCTTTCGATCTTGCCTTGTTGGATAGCTGCGGCTGGATCGACATGTTTCGGACAAACCTCAGAACAGTAACCAACGAATGTACAGCTCCATACCCCATTCTGGCTGTTAAGTTGAGGCATACGCTTTTTTTTACCGTGGTCGCGGTTGTCGAGGTTGTAACGGTGAGCTAGCGTGATCGCCGCCGGGCCGATAAATTCAGGGTTCAGACCAAACTGAGGGCAAGCGGCATAACATAAGCCACAGTTGATACAGCCGGAAAATTGATGATATTTTGCCATCTGTGCTGGAGTTTGAATATTTGGGCCTTCAGAAGGTCTACGGTCATTCCCAATGATGTATGGTTTGATGGCTTCCAGGCTTTCAATGAAGTGGGTCATATCAACTACTAGGTCACGTTCAATAGGAAAGTTAGCCAGCGCTTCAACTTTCATTCCTTGAGGATAATCACGCAGGAAGGTTTTACAGGCCAGTTTCGGCACACGGTTAACCATCATGCCGCAAGAGCCACAGATAGCCATACGGCAAGACCAGCGGTAAGAGAGATCGGGAGCGAGATTGTCTTTAATGTAACCTAGGGCATCAAGTAGAGAAGTCTGCTCATCATAAGGAATTTCATAGGTGATAAAATGGGGTTTATGGTCACTTTCTGGATTATAGCGCATGACCTCCATTCTCAGGGTGTTCATATCAACCATTCTCCTGCTCCTTATACTTTTTCTCTTGTGCCGCGGCTTCACCGCCATATACACGTTTTGCGGGTATGGATTTGGTGATTTTCACATCACTGTATTCTAGGTGAGGAACACTCTCAGGGTTATAGAAAGCGAGCGTATGTTTTAGGAAGTTTTCATCATCACGTTCGGTACAACCTTCATCCAAACGTTGATGAGCGCCACGGGATTCTTTACGGTTTATCGCAGAGTGAATCATACATTCAGCCACATCCAAGCCAAAGCCAAGCTCAATGGTGTACAGTAGATCCGTGTTGAACACATTGGTGTTATCGGTGATTTTCACCCGTTTGAAGCGATCTTTTAGTTCAGCAATCTTATCGATCGTTTTTAACATGAGTTCAGGGGTGCGATAGATACCGCAGCCTTCTTCCATCGAGATCCCCATTTCATCACGGATCTTTGACCAACTTTCCGTCCCTTTCTGTTTTAGTAAGTTGTTCAAACGTGCGACTACATCACGTGCCTGGGCATCCAATGTGCGGTCATTAACGGGTTTGGTTTGTTGAACATGTTTTACTGCTTCTTCACCAGCCAGACGGCCAAAGACCACCAATTCAGCCAGAGAATTGGAACCAAGGCGGTTTGCGCCATGCAGGCCGACAGAAGAACATTCACCGACAGCGAATAGCCCTTTAATGCGGGTTTCACATTTCTGGTCAGTTTCGATACCGCCCATCGTGTAATGTGCCGTAGGTCGGACTGGAATGGGCTCTTTAACTGGATCAACGCCGACATACGCTTTTGCCAGTTCACAGATGAAGGGGAGGCGTTCAAGTAATTTTTTCTCCCCCAAATGGCGTAGATCCAGATAAACCACATTGCCACGTGGAGTTGAAATAGTACGACCGGCCCGCCATTCATGCCAAAAAGCCTGAGAAACTTTGTCACGGGGACCCAGTTCCATATATTTGTTTTCAGGTTTGCCTAATGGCGTTTCGGGACCGAGGCCATAATCTTGTAAATAGCGGTAGCCATCTTTGTTGACCAGAATTCCGCCTTCACCACGACAACCTTCTGTCATTAGGATACCGGAACCCGGCAGGCCGGTTGGATGGTACTGAACAAATTCCATATCACGCAGTGGTACTCCGTGACGGAATGCTATACCCATGCCATCACCGGTCACGATACCGCCGTTGGTATTGTAACGGTATACACGGCCTGCGCCACCGGTTGCCATAATAACGGCATTAGCCCTGATCTGAATTTTGGTACCTTCCATCATATTCAGCGCAATTAGGCCACGCACTTGCCCTTCATCTACCAGAATATCGAGGACAAAATGCTCATCAAAGCGTTGAATTTGAGGATACTTAAGGGAGGTTTGGAATAGCGTATGTAACATGTGGAAGCCAGTTTTATCCGCAGCGAACCAGGTGCGCTCTATCTTCATACCACCAAAACGACGCACGTTGACGGAACCATCTTCTTTACGGCTCCACGGACAACCCCACTGTTCTAGTTGGATCATTTCTGTCGGGCAATGTTCGACGAAATATTCAACAACATCTTGCTCGCATAACCAGTCACCACCGGATACGGTATCGTTGAAATGGAAGTCGTAGGAGTCGTGAGCTTGGGTGACTGCTGCTGATCCACCTTCCGCTGCCACAGTGTGGCTACGCATTGGGTAAACTTTTGAGATCAGAGCAATCTTCATCTGAGGATTAGCCTCAGCGGCGGCAATTGCGGCTCGTAGGCCTGCGCCTCCGGCTCCGATAATCGCGAGATCGGCATTAAAGATTTGCACTGTGCTTCTCCATTGTTTAAGTGAAATTAATTAGTAAGCAAAATCGTCGTAACTTTCCTAAATGTTGTTATTTTTCATATGCAACATTCTGTAGGTAAAATCCGGTGTTTTAACGATCAAGGGAAGCTGTTTATTACTGTTTGTATTGAATTAAGTATAACGGGTTCTAAGTGAGATAAATTTGATATGAAAGGGTATTTTGTCGGATTTGAACACTAAAACTTGATCTAAGACAGGAATTAGTGACTTTAATTTATCATTGACCGACAGAGTTATTACCTAGAGGGGAATCACTTGTGGAGCTGATTATCAAGGCCATACAATATGAATTTGGCTTGCTTGGTATTTTTTTGTCGATATTAGAAATTATTTAAATGCAACGAGATTTAAAAGTTTTATTTTACTTTGGTAATGTTGCAGTTAATAATTTTATACTGGTCATATTATAATTATCATCTTAAATTATTTTTCAGTTTCTTTATAATATCTTACTTTTAATCTAAATATGATAATTGCTTCTGGTCATTTAATAATTATAAGTGATAATTGGTAATGTCATCCATAATAAAGTGATAATACGTTTTATTGTTTAACGGTAGTAGTATATATTCAACAAGGGAGTTTTATTTCTATGGGCATAGAGAGTCGATATGAGGATTAAATGGTATTCTATAATTAATTATATTTAAACGGAGGGTATGATGGCATTATCAGAGCATACTATCGCATTGATGGCAGATAATGGACTTTATTTGAGTCGGGTTGCTCGGCCTGGTGGTAATTATATTGAAGCGGCAACATTGGATGTTGATACTTCTTCTACGTTTACTGTAGAAGATGTCGACGATAATGTGATAGCGCTAAAGGCAGATAATGGAAAATATCTGACTAGGCTTAGTATAAAAGGTATTAATTATATTAAGCCTGATAAAACCAATATGGACGGATTTTGCCACTTTAGATTGATAACTCTGTTAGAGTAAATAGTGATTTTGTCTGGTATTGGCTTTGTTGTGATACAAGACAAACTAAGTTGTTCCGGGATGATCAGGCGGTAATAATTTGTCTGATATGTGTGATGCAGGTAGACTGCACGTTTTGTTTTATTTTGGAGTCATTTACATGAGCGAAACAGCAAACTGGCAGCCAAGCGCACCTATCGCCAACTTGTTGAAACGAGCGACTATTTTAGCAGGAATACGGCGCTTTTTCGCAGATCGTGGGGTATTGGAAGTTGAAACACCTGCGATAGGTCAGTTTACAGTGACTGATATCCAATTGTTTTCTTTTCAGACGGAGTTTGTTGGTCCAGGCGCCGCAGATGGTATGACTCTTTATCTGATGACAAGTCCGGAATATCACATGAAACGCTTACTGGCAGCAGGAAGTGGCCCTATTTATCAGCTCGGTCGCTGTTTCCGTAATGAAGAGGCGGGTCGTTATCATAATCCTGAATTTACCATGCTGGAATGGTATCGGCCTCACTATGATATGTATCGTTTGATGAATGAAGTTGATGATTTACTTCAACAAATCCTTGACTGTGAAAGTGCAGAATCACTCTCTTATCAACAAGCTTTCCTGCGTTATCTGGGTATTGATCCGCTATCAGCAGAGAAAGAAAAGCTGCGTGAAATCGCCGCCAAGCTGGATCTGAGTAATATTGCTGATATAGAAGAGGATCGGGATACTTTATTACAACTTTTGTTTGCTGTTGGTGTTGAACCGCACATTGGTACTGAAAAACCAACTTTTATCTACCATTTTCCGGCTTCTCAGGCTTCTTTGGCGGAAATTAGCAAAGAAGATCATCGAGTTGCAGAGCGTTTTGAAGTCTATTTTAAAGGCGTTGAATTGGCAAATGGCTTCCGTGAGCTGACTGATGGCAATGAGCAGTGCCAGCGTTTTGAACGGGATAACCGTAAACGTGCAGCGTTGGGTTTACCTGTTCGACCAATTGATGAAAACCTGATTGGCGCCCTGAAACAAGGAATGCCTGAGTGTGCAGGTGTGGCGATTGGTGTCGATCGTTTGGTGATGTTGGCTTTGGGGGCTGAAAAGCTCAGTGATGTTATGGCCTTTTCGATAAGTAAGGCGTAATTATTAAGTGACAGGGCGCTGGTTGAGGCGCCCTGTTTGCATCTTATTTATATTGATACTGTTTTTGCAGGAATTTCACACCTAAGTCAGGAAAATCGGTGAATACACCGTCTACACCCGCTTGGTTATACATGATATCGAAAAGTTGATCGCCGCTGGTGGCGTATTTAGGCAGTTGATCAACTCGAATCGTGTATGGATGGACTTCCAGATTGTTGGTGTGAGCCTCTTTTACCAGACTAGTTAGCTTAATATTGGTTGGTGTGGAATACTCCGCTACAATCATATGATAATCAGGGCCGATGCCATCAGCGTATTGTGCCACTTCTCTCATCGCACCTGGTTTGAACATCCAGTCATAGCTGTAATTTGTCCATTTGCCGTCTGATTGTTTTTCATAAGTTTCATTCCAATCGGTGTAGGCGATAAGTTGAATCAGTTTCAGATCCATGCCTAACTTAGGTTCCAATTCGTTTTTGATGCGTTTGAGTTCGTTGGTATCAAAACATTGCAGATAAATTTTGTCGCTTTTCTTGGTGTAACCATACGCTTTTAACACGGCTAGTACCTTAGTAGAAATATCTTTTCCCTCTTGTTGGTGGAACCACGGTGCTTTGATTTCAGGATAAATACCGATGTTTTTGCCGGTAGATTTGTTTAATCCTTGAACAAATTCAATCTCTTCCTGAAAAGTGTGGATTCGGAAATCAGATTTCCACATCGGGAAACGATTGGTGTAGCTTTGTATCTGTTGATTATTTTTAATATCGAAGCTTTCCGTGAATTTTAGTGACTTGATTTCGGACAAGGTAAAGTCAATGGCATAGTAGCGTCCATCTTGGCGAGCACGGCTAGGGAATTTATTGGCAACGTCAGTGACACGATCAAGGTAGTGGTCATGTAAGACTATCAGTTCATCATCTTTAGTCATGACCAGATCTTGTTCCAGATAATCAGCACCTTCGGCATAAGCCATTGCTTTGGCTGGTAGAGTGTGTTCAGGCAGATATCCACTTGCGCCTCGATGGGCGATAACAATCTTATCTGCCGCTTGTGTGATGCCTGACATCGATGAGGCTAAAATAATACCTGTTATTATTGTTTTGATTGGAGTTTGCATGTGTGTTTCTCCGTTTTAGCAATGAGATGAAATCTATCTCATTAAACTGTGTGTTTGTCTGTGTTAATAATACTCACTGACATAATCTCTTAGTTTAGAGGTTGAAAAAAGCCGCAGCATATATAATGCTGCGGCTTAATTAATATTATCAGCGATATATCACAGTTTAATGACAAAGGTTAGCCATATTGTTGGGCTATTTCCTGTTTATGTTTTTTTTCGGTAATCGTGACGATTAGCAATAGAATAACGGACAAGATACTACCACCAATCATCACCATAAAGCCGCTATCCCAACCGAAAAACTCAACGGTATAGCCGATGATAGCACTTGCAGCAACAGAGCCACCTAAGTAACCAAATAAGCCGGTGAAGCCAGCGGCTGTACCGGCGGCTTTTTTTGGCGCCAGCTCAAGGGCATGTAGACCCGTCAGCATCACTGGGCCGTAGATAAGGAAGCCAATAATCAACATGCAAGCCATATCTACAGTAGGATTACCTGGTGGGTTCAACCAGAATACGATAGTGGCGATAGTAACCAGTGTCATAAAGAACACCCCAGTTGCACCACGGTTGCCTTTAAATACTTTGTCTGACATCCAACCACAGAGTAGCGTGCCTGGGATACCGGCATATTCGTACAGGAAATAAGCCCATGAAGATTTATCCAGTGCGAAATGCTTGGCTTCACGTAGATAGGTTGGCGACCAGTCAAGAACACCGTAACGTAGCAGATAAACAAATACGTTAGCCATAGCAACCATCCACAGCAGTTTGTTAGGTAACACGTACAGCATGAAAATCTGTTTAGCTGTTAACTCTTTTTCATCTTTCTCTGTGTAATCAGAAGGATAGTCGTTTTTGTACTCTTCGATTGGTGGCAAGCCACAAGATTGTGGTGTATCACGCATCAGCGCGAACGCAATCAATGCAACGAGAATCGCGGCGAAAGCTGGCATATAAAGTGCGGCTTTCCAGTCATTGAACCACGCCATACCTAACAGGAATAGCAATGGTGGTAAGCCGCCGCCAACATTATGTGAGCAGTTCCAGATAGAAACGATACCGCCACGTTCTTTCTGTGACCACCAGTGCACCATAGTACGACCACAAGGAGGCCAACCCATGCCTTGAAACCAGCCGCACAGGAACAGTAGTACAAACATAATGGTAATACTGGAAGTTGCCCAAGGTACGAAACCCATAAACAGCATAACAACAGCCGCGAGGATCAGACCCGCAGGTAAGAAGAATCGTGGGTTAGAACGGTCGGATACGGAGCCCATGATGAATTTGGAGATGCCGTATGCGATAGAGATCCCTGATAGTGCGAAACCGAGCTCACCTTTGGAAAAACCTTGCTCAACCAGATAAGGCATTGCAAGTGCAAAGTTTTTCCTTACCAGATAGTAAGCCGCGTAACCAAAGAAGATCCCCATAAAAATTTGCCAACGTAAGCGACGATAGACTGGATCTATCTGTTCTGTTGACAGTCGGGACCTATGAGGTGCCGGCTTGAAAATACTTAACATATTTTGCCTCCGATGGCATTTTTGGTTTTATAAACAGCTTGCCGGTTGACTAATGCCACCGGATGGGAAAATGAAAGGTTTTGTAAGTGGTTATTTTCCATAACGAAAATTATGATAGTCGAAATCACTCAACCTCGTCTGTGAAACAACACTCAGTTGTTAAAGTTGTTTTGCCCTAGCGGTAATTCTGAGTGATTTGTTAACTTTTTGAAATGTGCTTTACCAATGAAATTGTGACTATTGTCACAATAACGAGCTTTACTTAATTGTTGGTGAGCGTTTTTGGTTCGTTTTTGTTCTTTATCAAACAAAAACCACAGTTTTCATACATCTTCTATTTGTTATTTTATATGTATCCTTACTAAACGAAGGGATCTTCTCAATTTATGGTGAATGGGCTGCTAATCGATTTTGATGATAAACATACTGTTTTGACGGTATGCCAATAATCTGCCAGACTCATAATTTATACAGTTGTATAGCTGATATACCCAGTGGAGGACCCATGACGACACGTTATGACAGCGATTTTTATGGTTGGACGCAGGAGCAGGCAGGTTTGCTTCGTTCCGGCAATCTGAATCAATTGGACAGGGAAAACCTTTCGGAGGAAATAGAAAGTATGGGAAATAGCCAAAGAAACGAGCTGGAATCTCGTCTTGAGGTACTGTTTCTTCATCTCCTAAAATGGCAATTCCAATCTGAACGGCAAGGTCGGAGCTGGGAGCTTACGATTGAAGAACAGAGAAGAAAAATAGCCCGTCGTCTTAAAAAAAATCCCAGCTTAAAGTCAGAACTTAGCGAAATTTCCTCTGATGCTTATGGTGATGCCATTATTGCAGCAGAGAGGGAAACTAATATTAGGCGTAGTGTATTTCCTGAAACTTGTCCTTGGATATTTGAGCAAATAATGGATGAAAATTTTTGGCCTGAATAGGCTCGATAAATTTGTTTCCTAACGCACTGATTTTGAACAGTGCGTTTTCTCGGTTGATCGATTTTCACTTCACTGCAAGCAGTATTAACAGAAATTATTTGCTTTTCGGTGGATATTCATTGGGTTAGCCAAGATTATCCTTTTTAATTTTCATGACCTTTGTAGTATTAATGATTATAGAAAAATTCATTGTCATCGCTGTGGCTATATTCAAGACAACGGTAGGATCCAAAATAGCGATGCAAAATGCCAACAGTTCTAATTTCTTATCGAAGAATATAATAATGAAGTAATAATAAGATAAAATATTAGTAAACTATTAATTTGATTTTTTGATATAGATTTATAAAATTTCAGTAGTGATATTGATAATTATTTCTATTTGCAGTAAATTGTATTTCCTTTAATTTGTCAAAGAAAATCATGGAAATTTTCAATAAGGAAATAACTATGCCAAGTAAAGACTATGGGTTAGTTGATAAAATTTTTAACGAAAATTTTAAAGAAATGCATGTAGAAACAATAACAGTAAAAATAGCACCTTCAGGTACTAAATATACTAATGCGACAGGAGACGTTAGTAAATCTACTTTTGGACATGTATGGGTTGAATTTCAGGGTGAATCAATCGGATGCTTAGGTGATAATAAGCAAGTAGGAGGAGTTGAGAACATCTCTTTTAGAGACTCAATAGCATACGATAAATCAAAAATTTCCAGTGTTACATATCCAATATATTCAGAGAGTGTGGTTAATAATATGAAAAGTTACATCTCTGACTTAAAAAATGGAAATTTCTATGATTTTAAACCGAATTACAATCTCCTTACCAATAACTGTATAGATTTTGTAAATTCAATTCTTCGAGTTTCACATTATGATAATGATAAGAATGGTATAGATTTCATTCAGGAATTACGAGGAATGAGTCCAAATGCCGTATTAGATAATCTTGAAGAAGTTGTTGAAGATCAGAAAAATACAGAAACACCACTTATTATTGATTTAACTGGCGATGGTATTATTACCATCGCGGAAAATGGTTCTATATATTTTGATCATGATAATGATGGTATTGTTGAAAGTTCAGGATGGATAGAAGCCAATAATGCATTTCTGGTATGGGATAAAAATGGAGATGGAAAAATAAATAATGGAAATGAGTTGTTCGGGAATAATTTTATATTAAAAAATGGAAACAAATCAGAAAATGGGTTTGTCGCATTAGCAGATCTTGACGATAATTGTGATGGTATTTTTGATCAAAATGATAGTCTATGGAATTCATTAGAGTTATGGATTGATGCCAATAAAGATGGTATAACTGATGACGGAGAGTTGTATAAATTAAGTGAGTCAGGAATCTCTGCTATAAATCTTACATATAAAGAAAATGGATTTAAGGATATCAATGGTAACATTCATGGATTGGAAAGCTCAGTGCTCTGGAATAATGGGAATACGACTAAGATAGTGGATGTGTTTTTTACTGTGGATCAAAACATGCAGATGGCGTCACTAAATTCAAATATTGACATAATAGGGGTAAATGATACTTTTAGCGAGATTATTTTATGAGTGATTTTTTTGTAAAAAATAAGAAATATTTTCTCTATTCAGTGTTCTTTTTTTCTTTTATTGCTCAGAGTTCAGATATGAACATACAAGATACCCCATCGATTGTTTTCAATCATTCAGATGATTTTTTATCAGAATTTTCTATTCCAATGCCTAAAAATGAAAATGAATATTACGAGTTAATAAAGAGGGCAAATAATGGGAATGTAGATGCAAACTGGATGCTCGCTGTAATACAACAAACAGAAGGTTATCGTCAAGAAGCCAGTGAAAGATATAAGTTATCTATATCAAGAAATGATAAATATAAATTAAGATCTATGGTTAATTTGGGGTTTATTTTGGAAGATGAAAATAAATACTCAGATGCGAGAGCACTTTTCGAATTGGCTGGAAAAAGTGGATATTTTGAAGGCTATCGCACGATTGGAACGAATTATTTAAATGGGATCGGTGTAAATCGAGATTTTAATAAGGCAAAAGAGTATTTTAATAAAGGAAGCCAAATTGGGTGTCATGAATGCACATTTCTTATTAATAATTGGAGTGATGTTATTAAATTGAAAAAATCAGAATAGTAAATTTATATTTTGAGTTAACCTGCTAGTACTAAGTGAGATCTTTCCAGGAAGAAAAATTTGGGGGGGCGTAGTTCTTAATATGGCGGCAGGTTCTGTTTGATGAACGAGACTTCATTAAATTAAAACAAATGATTGGATAAAAAATCAGTGCTTTGTCAACAAGTTGAGCGGACAATTTGCCCGCTCTTGTCAAACTTAATACAGCCAGTCGCGTCCCATCCGGTCAGCAGCCATAATAGCGGCGTACACTTTTTCAGGTGTCACTTCAAAAGGCATGTTGTGAATGGTTTCATCCTCGGCACAACTCGCTTTCGCCACTGCCATCACTTTTTCTTTCAGTTTTTCACCATCTTTTACTCCAAGTTGATCCAGAGTAACCGGTAGTCCCATCTGTACACAGAAATCAAGGAAAGTATCTAATTCTTCATTTGGGCTATTTTCCAGTATTAGTTGAACTAATACCCCGAAGGCGACTTTTTCGCCGTGGTACATGTGGTGGCATTCTTCCAATACGGTAAAGCCATTGTGTACGGAATGAGCGGCGGCTACCCCCGTATTTTCAAAGCCCAGGCCGCTTAAGTAAGTAATAGCTTCGATGACATTTTCCACCGCAGGTGTACTGACGTCTGTTTCAACAGCCAATTTTGCTTTATAGCCTTCTTCTAACAAAGTTTCGTAACAGAGATGAGCGAGGGCTATTGCGGTACGGGATATCCCGCCATCTGTCATTCGAGGTTTATGGCCGGCTCCACAAATGCGGGTTTCGAAGTAAGTTGCCAGCGCATCGCCAATTCCGGCAATCAGAAAACGGGTTGGGGCTTTAGCGATAATGCGGGTATCGATTAGGACAATGTCTGGGTTTGTTGGGAGAAACAGATAGTCTTCATATTTGCCATCATCGCTGTAAATAACAGAGAGAGCACTGGTTGGCGCATTAGTGGAAGCGATAGTGGGAGCAATCAGAACAGGTAATCTGGATTCGTAAGCGACTGCTTTTGCTGTATCTTGTACTTTGCCACCACCGATACCAATAACGGCTTGGCATTCATGTTTTTTAAGAATGTCAGACAGGCGTCTAATCTCATTCCGACTACATTCGCCGCCAAACACTTCAAAATGGCGGGTGATTTCATACTGTTCCAGACTGTTATGAACGGTATCTCCCACTAATTTCATCGCTGAATTACCGATGATAACTAAAACGTGATCGGCGATGGTTTTTGTGTATTTACCAATATGGAGCAGAGCATCAGGTCCTTGAATATATTTGGATGGGGATTGAATAATTTTCAGCATAAGAATATTCCTTTTGTGGAAACTCAGTATCTGTTTGCTGCATAAATTTTTTAACAAACAGGGAGCAAAATGTGACAGACTGGTAAACTATTTTCGGATGAAAAAAGTACTTAAATTACTTCACAGACTAACACCATCTATAAAAATTAATGGTTGGTTATGGATAAATAAAGTTGTTATGCCCATTTTGTCGTGGGAAATGTGTGTTTTTTTGATCTATGCCCGGATCTCTGCACTGGAACAGGCCCTTTTTCTTCATAGCTGCGTTTGGGGAAGCTAGTGGGTTGGACAGGTAAAAAGCGGACAGAGTGGCAGGCTATTGCTTTACCAATCTCTTAATTAGCAGTTCTGACTACGAGACAACTCTTTTCTTTTGACGCGAGGAATAATTCATTAATTGCACCTTGTTCAAACCAACTTGTTTCATTAATATAATGGCCGCTTGGCAAAGTGATCCTATTTTTTCAATTTTTAAACCATATGTCTTAAATTTCTCAAGTACAATTGCTATTTCCTCTGGGCTCAGAATAGAAACTGGATTTTGGATCGCTAGAGTCTGTAAATATAGATGAGCGAGCACTTCAACTTCATGCACGAGCCATAGTGCTTTTTGTAGATTAACTTCGCAAACAATCATCCCATGATGCTGTAATAGAATAGCTTTTCTGTTTTTAAAACCATTAAATACATAGTCAGAGAGTTGTTTGGTGCCAAATGTTGCGTAAGGTACACAGGGAATTGAATCTCCTCCCGCTGCGGCAATCATGTAATGAATGGCCGGGATTGGCTTATTTAAAATAGAAACTGCTGTGCAATGAATTGCATGATTATGGACAACGGCATTGGCATCGGGTCTGGCATGATAGACTGCCTGATGAAAACGCCATTCACTTGAGGGGATTTTATTATCCTCAGGTTGACCATTTTCATCTACATAAACAATATGTGTTTCAGTCAATTGTTCATAAGGGATTCCTGTCGGCGTAATTAACATTCCATTATTATAACAGACACTGACATTACCCGCAGTGCCTTGATTTAATCCTAATCGAGTCATTTCTAAGCATGTATGAATAATTTCACGAGATAATGTATTTAATATTACTATTTTTACCAATAGCATTCGTATTTGTCATCAATTATCAAAGAAAAAAATATTCAATTAATCAGTTCAGGGGGAGTTTTACATCGTAAATATGCTTGTTATATTAATTCATCACTTATTGCACAATTAAAAAATTTAGAGATCGATCTATTTATTTTTTCCTGTGACGGCATTGATGCAAATGGCGATTTATGGGATTCGAATGTTGATAATGCACAATTTAAAGAAATTCTTATAAAACGATCATTGCAATCAATCTTGCTAATTGATAAGAGTAAAATTAACCGAAAAAGCGAAATTAAGATAGAAAATTGTAGTAATATCAATGATATAATATCGAATTATTAGGTGTAGTTGTTAACGTTAATAAGTGCATTGGCATAGAAAAATAAAATGGAAGACTATCGCTCTGCCCAATCTCTTAATCAGGCGATCTGATTAAGAGATTGGTATTTGTCTGGCGTATAAAAATCAGCGAACTTGAATGTGGGTATTGTTAGTTTGATAGGCAAAGAAGTACTTTAAAATTAGATTCAACAAAATGCCGTAAGCGGGTAGGAAAAAGAGTAAGCAGATTAATAGTTTAAAACAGTAATCGACTAACCCAATCTCGATCCAGTTAGCAGCCATAAAAGCATCGGTACTGCGATAGAATGCGATAGAGAAAAAGGCAAGGGTATCAAGTAAGTTACCGAAGAACATCGCCGCTGCGGGAGCGACCCACCAATTGCGTCTCCGGCGCAGACGATTGAAGACGTATACATCCAATATCTGCCCAAGGAAGTAAGCCATAAAGCTGGCACAGGCAATACGGGCAACAAAGAGATTGAATTCAAGTAGCGTGGTAAACTCTTGCCATTCTCCTTGGAAAAATAGGGCAGAAATTATATAAGAGATCAGCAATGCGGGGATCATAACGGTGGTAATGATCCGCCTTGCCAGTGGTGCGCCGTAGATACGAACCGTCAAATCTGTTGCAAGAAAAATAAATGGGAAAGTAAAGGCTCCCCAGGTGGTATGAAAACCGAAAATAGAAACGGGTAGTTGCACCAGATAATTACTGGAAATAATAATCAGAATGTGAAATAGCGAAAGCCAAATTAAAGCGGTAGCGCGCTGTTGTGTAATTGTAGTTGATAAAAACATATTGTACCTTTTTGGAATATGGGGTGAGGGAACCCAATGAAAGATCTGCCGTTTTAACTGACGGCGCATCACATGATACGTCGGTTGTGCACGAATTCAAAATGCTGTACGTAAAGTTAATTTTTGCTAGCTTTTTTATAATATAATTCAGTCTAATAGACTGACTGAAGTAGAGATAAGTTATGCCCGATGTGTTTACTCATCCAGATAAAACCCTTGATACACAAGGGCTTCGCTGTCCTGAACCGGTAATGATGGTACGGAAAACCGTACGTCATATGGAAGCAGGGCAGATGTTATTAATTCTTGCTGATGATCCGGCAACTACGCGGGATATTCCTAGTTTCTGCCGTTTTATGGAGCACCAATTGGTTGCGCAAGAAACGGAACAAATGCCTTATCGCTATCTGGTGCGGAAAAAAGAGAGTCAACTCTGAATATAACAGCCAAGTTGAGGAATGAACGTTTTTGCTTTTTACCATGCCTTCGAACGTCAATGAGCTTTTATCACTGAATTCATCTTGCTATAGCACAGGATATGAGCCGGGAATAAGACTCATATCCTTAATATACCCGTTATCTTTCAAGTTGCCTCTTTGTTGGCTGCAACTCACTCACCCCGGTCACATAGTTCGCGATGCTCCCGGGGATTCGCTCCCTTGCTGTCGCGATGCATCTTGCAATCCATAGGGTATAGCTAGACAATTTTCATTATTTCAGTTTAATTCTCAATAACCTGACCGCGTTTGCTGTCACAAGAGCGGTTGCGCCAGAATCCGCCAGTACTGCCATCCACAAGCCTGTAATACCCAATAGGCTAGTGATAAGGAAGATCCCTTTTAGCCCCAAGGCAATAGCAATGTTTTGGCGGATATTATTGTGCGTTGCGCGGGAAAGGGTGATGATTTCCGACAAACCTGTCAGACGGTTGTGAGTCAATGCTGCATCTGCGGTTTCCAGAGCGACATCGGTACCGCTTCCCATCGCTACACCGATACTGGAAGCTTTCATTGCGGGTGCGTCATTGATGCCGTCGCCGACCATCATTGTGCTGTGATCTTTATTCAATGCAATGACCGCTTTGACTTTATCTTCCGGCATTAACCCGGCGCGGAAATCTATTCCTAACTGACCGGCAATTGCAGTTGCTGCACGTGGGTTATCCCCTGTCAACATCACCGATTTAATACCTTGATCTTTCAGTAAACGGATAGCATCAATTGCATCTTGACGTAACGTATCTTGCATCGCGATAAGGCCAGTAAATTGTTCATCATGCATCACGGCAACAACGGTTTTACCGCAATTTTCTAACTGAACAATTTTTTGTTTCCAATGCTCAGATAACGTGTTTGCTGGCAGTTTTCCGGGCGCACTGACGAGAATACGTTTACCGTCCAACTGACCTTCAACACCAACCCCCGCCAGCGCTTTACGGTGTTCAGCTGCGGTAATACTAACGTTTTTACTCTCTGCGTATTGCAAAATGGCTTTAGCCAGTGGGTGGTGGGAGCCACTTTCTACTGCGGAAGCCAGAGTTAATAGCTGAAATTCGCTGATGTTTTCTGCTGGTTTTATATCTGTGACTTGTGGTTTACCGGCGGTCAGCGTACCGGTTTTATCAAAAGCGATAGTGGTGATTAGTCCCAGTTGTTCCAGCGCCGCGCCACCTTTAATCAATGCACCTCGGCGGGTTGCTGCTGCAAGGGCAGAGGTAATTGCGGCGGGTGTGGAAATCACCAAAGCACAAGGGCAACCGATCAGTAGCAAAGTAAGACCACGGTAGATCCATGTTTCCCAAGGTTGGCTGAATACAGTAGGTGGAATGATGATAACCAACGCAGAAAACAGCATAATCAGCGGAGTGTAAATCCGGCTAAAACGGTCAATGAAACGCTCAATCGGTGCGCGGCGTTCTTCGGCTTCTTCAATCAGTTGCAGAATACGGTCAATGGCATTGTTGCCCTGTTCGGACAGCACTTTCATTTGGACTGCACGATCCACGGATAAACAACCTGCCGGAACTTTTTCTCCCTGCATTCGTTCAACCGGAATAGATTCGCCTGTCAGTGCACTTTCATCAAAGCTAGCGAATGAATTGAGTAATTCAGCATCAGTGGGTAAACGTCCGCCTGGAGCAATCTCGATGATATCGCCAGGGCGAAGGTCTGAAACTGGGACAGTTCTTTTTTCACCATTTTTTATCAGTAGAGCCTCTTCCGGCACCAGTGCCATCAATGCGCTAACTCCTCGACGAGCACGGCCGGCAGCATAAGCTTCCAGCATTTCGCCAAGCATAAACAGCAGTAGTACCATTGCTGCTTCAGCGGTGGCGTCAATAAACAGTGCGCCAATGGCGGCAACACTCATCAATGTTTCAATGGCGAATGGCGTGCCTGATCGTATGAGCTGCCAGGCTTTGGTAACAATAGGCACCAATCCAATCACGGTAGTGATAATAAAGGCAATACGGCCAAATGAGGGATTGATGTGAGAGATTCCCCAACTTATCAGCATCATCAGTGAAAGAGTGATGATCGGGGCAAGTTCTTTCCAGCGGCTGCTTTTTTCTGCTTTCTGACTTGAATCGGAATTGCGTAGAGCAAATCCAGCCTGATTAACGGCTTGAATAACGGCTGAACGTATATCTGTATCCGCATCCACAACTAGTTTTTCTGTTGCGAATAGAACCTTGGCTTGTTTCACTTCTGGAATTTTGCTGACTGCGGTTTCAATTTTGCGGGCACAACTTGGACAATCCATACCATTAACCACCCAACTGAAACGTTGGTTTGCCAAAAGCTCAGGTGCTTGTGTCTCTTGTGTATCATGGGAAGGGTGATGCTTATGTGAGCAAGTCTTACCATGTTCATGTTCATGATTATGTAAATGCTCACTAACTTGTTTAGCCTGATCTGAACAAGTAGTAGTCGCGCAGCAGCTTCCATGCTGGTGGTTATGTTGATGAGCACTATTTTTGTTTGAATTTGAGTACATGGACTCCCCCTGAATAGAGTTAACTCAAAGATAATGATTAAACTCTACACTTTGGAGCCTACTCCAGAGTCAATAAAAAGAAAAAATAAAGTTGTCAAATTGTACGACTGAGTGCTGATATCTATTTTCAACTTAATCTTTTTATTAAAGATAAATAGAACGGATAATCAGAAAATGGCCGATAAAATAACAGGTTGCTACAATCGCCTTAGAAGATTTGAACTGGAAACGGTAATGGTTAATCAACCAGACACTATGTGACAGCAACAACAAGATAGTGCCTGTTAACAGGGAGAAACCATACGCTGTATTAAGGGAGAAATATTGTTCACCTGCCATCCACACCATTATCAGGAGCATGACAACTGAGGCAACGACTAGCCAGCGCATTTCCTCCAGTTTATTCCAAATAACCAGCAGAATAACGGATCCCAGAACCAGTAAAATTAATGGCAGCGGGAAGAAGAAACTGAAATTCATCTGCATTACAAAGCTTATTGTGTAGAGCAGATAACAGAGGAATAATGTGCTTAGAGAGAGTAGTGAATACTTACTGGGGAGCATGCGCAGAGCATCTGATATTAAAGCAGTAAATAACCCAAGACAGATTAAATAACCTGAAATATGCAGCTCAGGCGCTTGCCATGCCCACAATAACAACAATAGCAGAGTGACTGGCCTGAATAGCCATCTTTGCCAGTTTGGACCACGGTAAGCTGCATTAACATACAACCAACCAGAAAGAAATACTGCAATAAATGGCCAGCTCATCTTTGTTCCTTAAATAAGTGATGGATAAGGGGTCTACTCTTTTACTATCAAAATATAGACTTAAATAATAGAGATTGGTTTAAGTATCTGTGCGGAAATAGGCAATAAATTAAGAAATGATTTATCTGTTCAGCAAAGAAAGCAGGCAATAAGTTGTGTTGAGACAGAATTCTAAACACCCTCCTCATAACCGGAAAGGGGAATGAAATGAATCATTCCTCACATAATTGTATACCCTATGGATTTCAAGATGGATCGCGACGGCAAGGGAGTGAATCCCCGGGAGCATAGGTAACTATGTGACCGGGGTGAGCGAGTGCAGCCAACAAAGAGGCAACTTGAAAGATGACGGGTATATATACTTTCCGGGTGTTGGGGCGTGTGTCTACTATTTGAGGTGATGGCTTTTCTCTTTCCGTTGTTTTTTCTGCATTGACAGTAGTTCAAAGACACCAAAAAAGAAGATCTTGGTTTGCATCAGGCTAGAGAGTTTTTGGTCTTTGGGCTGACTGGTTTTCAGAAGCAGCATTTGAAATGCATGCATGACCACCATGAAAATCATGGCGACATCCATAAAATACTTCAATGGTTTTGGAAATGGATGGATCAGGTTAAAGATCAGAAATCCCCAAACACAGATCATTAACAGTTTGCCCAATTGAATAAACATCAGTGTGTACTCCAAAGTAAGCGTTATGCAGGTAAGTAACGGATATAGAGCCGGTATGCGACTTGTCCGGCGACTTTTTCACGATGAAGTTGCCAGTTAACAGGCACATCAATCGCCGTTGATTCAGATTCAGCCTCAACATAAATCCAGCTTTCATCTGCCAGCCAATTTTGCTCTTCCAACAATTTTATGGTTTCGCTAAGCATTCCTTTACGAAAAGGAGGATCAAGGAAAACGACATCGTAGGGTTTTCCTGATTGGGATAAATAGGTTAATGCACTGTCGTTAATGACCTCGGCGTTTTGGGTACTGAGCAGATCCAAATTCGCGGAAAGCTGTTTGGCTATATTACGTTCATATTCAATTAGGGTAACTTGGGCTGCATAACGAGAAAGCGCTTCTAATCCAAGCGCTCCGCTTCCTGCATAGCAATCCAAGCAGTGTGCTTCCTGAATAACTGGGGATAGCCAGTTAAATAGCGTCTCTCTGACGCGATCTGTCGTTGGACGTAATCCAGGGCTATCCGGTACAGGTAATTTTCGGCCTCGCCATTTTCCGCCAATAATGCGGATTTGTCCCATTGATTGCCGTTGTGATTTCTTTGCCATAATTTGCGTAACAGTTGTTAAGACTTACAGGCATTAATTTACCATGAAATTCATGATTGATATGTGTTGAGCTATTACGAAAATGTTAGACTGTTTCTAATTTCGTTATTATTCCTTGTTGTAACGCCATGATTTAACCTTGAGGAGTGCAGTAGCTAATGGCAAAAGAGAAAAAAAGAGGCTTTTTCTCCTGGTTCGGGCGTGGCCGTCAGGAAGAGCAGCAAAAAGAAGAACAATTGGCGGCAGAGCAGGCGGAACAACAGCGTGTTGCAGAGGAAGCCGCAAGGTTAGCGGCAGAGCA